>PSRH01000188.1 GCA_003175915.1 Candidatus Melainabacteria bacterium
CCTTCTTTCACCCATGGTAGTGTCGCTGCCCTGGATGGCCGAAACCAGTTGATCGATAGCCGGCACAAGTTCGCCGGCAGCTTTCATTGGTTCCAGCGCGGTAGCAAAGGAATCCATCAGGCTGTTCAGGTTTAAGCCAAGCTCGGTAAAGGTCTGATTCTGCAAAGTCTCGTTGAGAGCCTTGATCGCGAGCGACTCCTCTTGGGCAACGCGCTCGAGCGCGGCCAAATTGGTGGCGCAGGCAGCCATGGCTTGATCGATGCTGTGTAGCGTATCGAGAATGGCCGTGACCGAGACTTTGTCCTGAACGGCTCCGGCGAAAGACTGCTCGACCAGTGCTTGCGCTTTCGGCGAAATAGTGGCTTCGCTTTGATAACCTGTAGGCGGTCCTTGTAATACCATGGGCGATGATTCCCCTTTTGCTTCGTTTTTGCTCTCATGCTCGACCGGCGTGTCGCCTCGACGGGCGTGGACATTGACAATGGAAGGATTTTCCACGGCGCTGCCGCCCCGCTTTTTGGGATCGGCGGAAGCTTTATCGTTAGATGGCACAGCGTCGGTCATCGGCAAAGTGGTGCTCGGTCCGGACGCGGCAGGACTGGCGCCCTGAAGCGGATCGGGAGCCGGGTCTTGCTTGGCTAGAGAAGGCCTCAGTCGCGCCCTTCTTGCCGCTGGAGTTTCATCAGAGCCCACTTTATTGCCTGAACTTTCGTCCAATGAGTTCATAGCCTCGCTATTTTCCTCCCCAGCCATTGACTTGTCCTTTTCTTGAGCCTTTCCTGAGGATTTAGAATCAGGGCATCGCTGTTTTCGAAGCCCAACTTAGCTAAGCCGCCAAACATTTTCATAGAAGCAACGGACTGCCCCATAAGTGTTGTACCCGGTCATAGCAAGAAATCATTTAGGCTAAAAACTTCCAAAACGCATGCCCAGACATTCGAGCTTATGCAGACAGGCTTAGAAAACCTAAATGACTCGATTGTGTACCCCAAATTATGCTCAAAAACTTAAACAAGAATATACCTGAAAAAGAGCCCAGAGTCTAGATTATTTGCGCTTGACATTGAGTCTGAGCCCGTGTAGCATTCAGTTGCGACGCGACTCGGTCATGTCCCGCCTAACATTACTACACAGCTAGATGAGCGAAATCATTTCAGGACAGGCCGGCTTAGCGGCCCAGACAAGCGTTACTATCGTTGTATTAGCGCCTCAGTGAAAGGAATCAAGCTCCCTTGGGTTTAGCGATTTGCCAAAATTGTGGGTCGATTCTGACAAGCGGAGTGAAGCTCTGCCAGTTTTGTCGCACTTCCGTATCCAACTTTTCGGCCACGCAATTGCCGAGCTTAAGCCGGGCGACCAAGCCCTTGACCGTTGAGATTCGCCCTGACCAAGCGGTGCTCGAACGACTCTTGTTGAATCGGCCCAATTATCCCAACGCCGGCCCCGCCCGGGTGCAGGTGAGCGATTTTGTCACGGCTCGCTCCGCTAATGGCCAGAGCGGCAACGGCGGTAATGGCGGTAACGGCGTAAGCCAGCCGGCGCCATTGGCAGCCTTGGCCCTGCCGGCCGAACCTCTTTCTTCTTCATCGTCTCAACCATACAATCCGGCCGACAGCTGGTTTCCCGACCCAGCCGAGGCAGATGCTCCCGAGTTAGTGGTTTCGCCTCTTGCCCATGACCAGGGGCAAAGCCAGTCAAGCTCGATTTTTGACATGCCGGATCAGAAGCTGGTGCTGGACGAGCTATCAGCCGCTGCTCAGCCTACTCCGATGTCCCTAAACCCAAGCCCCACCCATGTTTACAAGCTCGTGGAAAAGCCTGGCGAAGAGCTTGCTAGAGCGCCGATTGAGGCAGCACCTCAGGGGCAAGATTCATTGTTCGGGGAGAAAAGCACCGCTCAAAACATTTCTTTGCTCAGCCCTACCTCTCAGCCAGTGGCGCCTCCGCCGGTAAGCTTTCCGACTCAACCCGGGCCAAGCGCTGGCGACAGCCAGCCAGCGCCGACAACGCTGCCTGGTGGCCTCGATTTCTTTGCTAGCGCCCCGCCCTTGATTGCACCGCCAACCTCAAGGCAAGAGACTGCTCCGCCGCCAACCATGCAACCAACTATGAGCAATCCTTTTGCTGCGGTCGCCCCTCAATTTGCCAGTCAGGAAGCGCCGACAAGCCCAGCTGCCCAGGAGGCACCAGTGAAAGTGGCCACTCCTCTCGGATTTGAAAAGAAGGAAGTAAGCGAAGCAGCTGCCGCAACCAGCAAAGAAGAAGCACCGGCAGGTCAGCAAGAAGACGACGAGGAGAAAAATGGCTTTGACCAGGAAGCTCCTCACCGCCGCTCTTTTTCCGGCAGAACATCTGACAGCGTCAAGAAGCCAGGCATTAAGCCAGCCGACGAAGACGAGGACGACGACCAGGTTCACTCTGCAAAGAAGTCACAAGCGGTTCCCGGCGAACTGCAGATTTTCGGTTTCAGCTTATCGCCCAAAAAAGCTCTCTTAATTGCTTGCTTGACTTGTCTTTTGATCTTTATCGCCATTCAGTCGGTGATGAGTATTGCCGGCTCGTTCCTCACTGTAGTCAATCAGAAATTACAAGCCCCAGGTGCCAGTGTCTCAGGCGTATGGCGATTCGCCATGCAGGCCCAGAGGCGCACGGCGCATGGCTTCATGCTCATACACCAACGCGGCAGTCAAATATATGGCAGCGGCAGAGACGACGCCAGCGGCACCTTTAGATTTAGCGGCGCTTTGAAGGGCGGCAGCGAAATCGAATTCGTTAAGCAGTACTCCCGGGCCGGACAGGATCTGGGTAAACCGATAACCTTCAGAGGCGATCTGGATACAAAGAGCAATCCTCTATTTGCCAAAGGCGACTTCCAATCGACGTTCCGCAGCGGCTATAGCTGGCGCGCTCAAATCGTCAACATCACGGGCATTTGGGAAGCGGAGATGGTCAAGCCGATAGCCGAAGATCCGAATAGTGGAGGCCCTGGCCGCACAGAAGAGAATATTAAAACCAATAATCCAGAACCCAATTTCCTCAGTTGGCTCATGCATAACGGCCTGGTCTTAGCCGGACTACTCGTCGCCCTTGTTGTTTTCGCCTGGCAGGGGATGATCTTCCTCTTTGGCCCAGACGGTTGGCGGGCTCGCCGCGATAAAGCGCAATATATTCCATCACAATTCAAGAAAGACCACGATAAGGAACTCAAGCAACTGGCTCAGTCCCCGAGGCCAGGCAGCTTACCACTTGGTCAACGTGTGGAGTGGGCTTTCTGGAAATTCTGGACGACCAAAGATCTGGCTGTACCACCCGATCTTCGCGCCGCCAATCCGCACATTCTCTTCCTCGGTGGCGGCGGCAAAGGCAAGAGCAGGTTGATGAGTCAGATGATCACCAATGATATCGAATCTGGTGATCGGGCCGTGGTTGTCATAGATTCGGACGGCACTACATCAGATCTGATCGTCAACTGGATTTCCAGCCATTCACGCGGGAAGGAATTCGCCAAACGGACCATGCTCATCGATCCCACCTGTCCGGCCGGCTCGCTCAGCTACAACCCGCTGGAAATGCCCGATGACAGCCAGCTTCCCAACTCCGCTGCCGCCATAGTCTCCGGCTTTAAGGCAATATACACGGAACCGCCCGGCTCCCAGAGCCAATGGACACCACAAACAGCTCAGATTCTCTATAGCGCCTCCTTGCTCTTGATGATCACCAATCGCACGCTGGCGGACTTGCCTAATCTATTACAAGATAACGACTTCCGAGACATCCTCTTAGAAGAAGCCGATAGAAAGAGCAAAGACAAGCCGGACTATCGACCACTTCTGGATTCATGGGGCAACTACAAGAAGATGGCCCGGACCGAGCAGTGGATTAACTGGGTGGAACCAATCTTGAACCGCGTGCAGAGAACATTGAGCGACCGCAGAGTACGCCCGGTATTAACCACTCAAATTAGCGACGTCAGTTTGAAGGATCTGGTCATGAACAAGAAGATCCTCATCGTTCACATCCCCAAAGGCGAGTTGCACGAGCATGCCAATCTTCTCGGCAGTTTGATCGTCACCGGCTTAAAACAAGCAGCATTATCAGTCGCAATTAAAGGCAAGTCAGAAAATAGACCTGTCTCACTATATGTAGACGAGTTCGACCACTTTATTGAGAAGGAAACGTTCAATTCGCTCACCTCAGAAACGAAAGTCTTCCAGATTGGCTTCATGGGAGCGACCAAGACCTTGCAAGACTTCCCTGAAGATTTCCGCAATCAATTAGTGGCCAAATTCGGCTGGTTAGCTGTGTTTGCCGTGCCGGCTAAAGACGGGGAAATGCTTGGTCCCCAGATGTTCAGAGTGGACGGTAGGAAGCGGAAACACGAGACCCTTACCAACTTCTTCAATCCAATCAACACGTCGCCTCAATTTGAGTTCGTTTCGGACGAAAGAACCCTGAACGTGGACAAAATTCTCGGTCAGCCGGAAAGGGAGTTCTTCTGCTACCGCGTCGGCAGCGTCGCTGGACTATTCCATATTAAGAGCCATACCTTCAACGACATCGCGCTTAAGGATGTAAATCAGAAACTCGTCGAGAGAATGCGCAAAAATGCCAGCAACGGAGCAAGCCCAAGCCCCACGAGTGCGGGCAAGGATAGTGTCACGTCATAAACGGAACAAAAGTTACACGGCGCCGGGGACATTCAACTGATAAACCGTGAAATTAAGCCCCCTGGCTAATATATACTCTAATTGGGTACTATCACCTCGTAACCGGATGGGGCGGGGGATGCCGGAATCGAATTATCGGCAAGGAAATAGCAAAGCGTAGGACATGGTCATCCAAGAACCAAGCAGTCGGAACATCTGGGAAGAGCGCATTGCCGACCTTCGCCGTTATGACCTGGATTTGCTTGAGGCTCAACCGCTTGATCCCAAGGACATTACCAGTTGGGGGATTCCTACTCTCACCTTTGCCCGCATTGATGGTGTGCTGCGCTCCTGGGACATAGAGCGAGAAAAGCAACAACAGAACCAAAATCAACCTCAACAGGGACAAGACCCCAATCAAGTACCGAAGCGCATGTACTTGATGGAGGACGCACTGGCAGGTTTGCACAGCCAGCAGGCCAGAGTGGCTTTCCTGGTTTTGGGCAACAAAACTGGCGTTAACTATTACTTCGGTGCCTCACTCGATTCAGGTTCAGAAGAGGGTAACGGCAGCGATTCCTCCTCAACTATGTCTTTCAATGCGGTGCGATCGGTCCTGAACAGTGTCTACAACGGCGTTGAGATCCACAACGAGCCATTTACGGGCGACACAATGAAGTCGATGATTGCCGCCCGCGCCAACTATGTTGGCGTGATCACCGGCATACCTGCGCTCAAATCCACCGGTGGTGACACTTTTGATTCAGAACAGATCGAAAGATTGGCCAAAGGTCTGCGCGGATATGATTTTGGCTTTCTCGTATTGGCTGTGCCTGTCCCCAAGGACAAAGTCATGGCCGAGGAGTTCAATGTCGTCGACCAGATCCAAAGGGCGCAAGAAAACGAGGACCCTGAAAAGAAAAAGCGAATCAAATACTATCTGGAGCTTCAAGATGCCTATTTGAAGCATCTTCAATTAGGAATGGCAGTGGGCAATTGGATGGTGGGAGCCTATTTCTTCGCTCCCGACCGTTCTGTATTTGCCCGCCTGCAGTCGCTCTTGCAAGGCACCTATGTTGACGAGACCTGCCGTCCTACTCCTTTGCGCACTCATCCAATGAAAGGACTGAGACCGCACGTCGAACAGTTTGGACTTTTAAGTAATCGAAGGTCAGAAGGGCTTCTAGGCTACAAGTTCCTGGCGCCCCTTAATTCGAGGCTTTTGTCGGCCTTCATCCATTTGCCGAAACAGGAAATGCCCGGTTTTCGCATCAAGCGCTCGGCTGAATTCAGTCTGGCTGACATTCCGCCTAAGGATCCAACTCGAGTGATCGCCGTCGGCAATATTCTCGATCGTGGCGTCGACACAGGCAATCTCTATAACGTTGATATAGATGCGCTGCAAAAACACACCATTGTTTGTGGTGTCACCGGCGGAGGTAAGACGAATACTTGTTTTTACTTGCTCGGACAGCTCTGGAAATTTGGCATTCCTTTTATGGTGATCGAACCAGCCAAGTCGGAATATCGGCACATGATGCTGATGTCCGAGACCTTCAAAGGCGTCGGGCAGTCGTTTTCGTTAGGGGACGAAACTGTCTCTCCGTTCCGGCTCAATCCGTTCGAGATCATGAAAGGAGTGAAGGTACAGACTCACCTCGATGCTCTCAAGTCGGTGTTCAACGCCAGCTTCGAAATGTACGCGCCCATGCCCCAGGTTCTGGAAAAGGCGCTTAACTC
>PSRH01000034.1 GCA_003175915.1 Candidatus Melainabacteria bacterium
CAACCAGATAGCGAATACGGTTGGGAGAAGCTATTCAGTGAAAGGCTTTACTTAGCTTATGCTCGCAATTTCGGGCTTGACGTGCGCGTCGCTAGATTTCACAACATCTTTGGTCCGGAAGGTACTTGGCGGGGTGGCAAGGAGAAAGTCCCTGCAGCAATATGCCGAAAAGTCGCCGAAGCTGACGATGGAGGCGTTCTGGAAATCTGGGGCGATGGTAAACAAACGCGATCGTTCCTCTATGTAGACGAATGTATGGAGGGAATTCGCCGCCACATGAACTCCAATTTTGTCGGACCTCTAAACATCGGTTCGCAAGAGATGGTGACCATAAACATTCTGGCTGAGATGGTCATGAAGATCGCCAACAAACGACTTAAGATCAAACACATCGATGGTCCGCTGGGAGTGCGGGGGCGCAATTCCGACAACTCCTTAATATCCCAAAAGCTTGGCTGGGCTCCTGATTATCCGCTCTACCAGGGACTTGAGAAGACATACAACTGGATCGCTCAACAGGTCGCCAAATGCGGTGCTAGCACAAGCTAACTTGTTGGTTAGTAGCAGCTTCAGCTATGTACAATAAATACGAAGCGTGGCGGAGTCGTGCCAAAGGAGCGCGAGCATGGTCTGGTTGCCAACCTGGTGTCGAAAAGACAAGACGCTGGCTTGCTTCATAGTTATACTGCTCGCCTTCTCATCGGCGTATATTCTGGCAGTTTGCAAGCTCTGCTGCGTAGACGAAGGGCGAGTCTATTCGTTCCTTATCGACGACGTCATGATCGGCATGCGCTATGCCTATAACCTGGCGCACGGCTATGGGCTCGTTTGGAATCCCGGCGAACGTATCCAGGGATATACAAACTTGGGCTGGACATTGTTTAGTGCTCTTGTTCATTGGTTAAATTTGCCGATCAACTTGAATTCGCTGGTTATTCAATTAGTTAACGGCATCCTGCATCTGCTTCTCATTACTTACTGGTTCCGTATTTTGAGAGGCAGCTATGGTGGTCTGGTTGCCCTGGCGTGCGCGGCAATCATGGCTTTCAACGTAAGCATCTTCATCTTCAGTCTGCAAGGATACGAAACAACAATTATTTGTCTGCTTGCCTCGCTTGCCTTTTCCTGGTGCATCGTTGGTCCAAAGAACGAGTTGGGCATCACCAGGATCAATTTTTGCGCACCGCTTTTAACTGCTCTCTGCGCCCTCATAAGAGCGGACTCAAGTGTCCTGTTTGGCAGCTCGGTGTTAGTAACGATCGTCGGTGCCCTCTTGGTCAAAGCGACAAAGCGACAATGGGCTATTGTACTGGCTAGTGTGCTTAGCGGTATGGCGGCCATTTGCCTGATGCTCATCTGGCAAAAGTATTACTATGGCGATTTTTTGCCGAACACTTTCTACTTGAAGTGCAATCCCTCCGTCACAACCGTTCTGGAAGGATTGAAGTACTTCTCCAACTTCGCCTTGAGAGACTGGCAGATAGGCTATCTTGCTGGAACCATTGGCTTTTTAGTGAAGGGATTGATGGATACAAAAACGAGAAGCAATTACTGGCCTCTCTTCTTTACGCTGACGCCTTCCTGGCTATACATAATCGGCGTGGGGGGGGATTGCTTTGGCCTGGGCCGATTTTTCACGCCATTATTGCCGATGATGATCGTCTGTTCCGTGCTCTTCTTCAGAGATACATTCGGCAGGCAAATATCTTTTACTTTTAGCGATGGCCGGATCAATTGGCAATCACGGCGAGTTCAGGATGAACGTCTGGAATTCGCTGGAGATGCCTTTGCCCTACTTCTAGCTTACTCTGTTTTATCCTTTCCATTCGTAATGGTACGTGCGCTCAACACAACCAAATTACTCAACATGGACACCATCACTACTGTCCGAACCCTGCGCGCTATGAATTTGAAACCCGGGACTCTCATTGGTGTTTTCAGAGCCGGTTCTGTTCCCTACTATCTTCCCGAGTTCAGGTTTCACGATTTTCTCGGCAAATGTGACACTCACATTTCGCATCTGCAAGCCCACGAAGGTCAATTAGTGGGACACAATAAGTTCGACTATCAGTACTCGCTGGGGAAACTGAAACCAGAAGTCGTAATTTCCTCCCATCCACTTGATAGCAAGTTCCGCTCTAGGCTGCGGCAAGACCCAAGCAACCGCAATTATCTCGAGACTCTATACTACGACGACGATTTCATACGCTATTACTTGAACAACTTTGTGCTGGTACCTGTTACTAACAAAGCTGCAGACATTATGTGGGTGTACAGACGAAGCTCGTCTTCTGACCACAACGAGATCGGGCAGCCGCGAAGCAACTAAGGCCTTAGCACTTAGCCAATATTATCAAGTCGGCTGCCTCGCTCACTTATCGCCTGGGCAACGTACAGGGTTCCACACCTCCATCCATTCACCAGGTGAGAACCTACGAAGGCAACGTTGACAAGATAGCGGATTATCGCGAGGCTGATCATCTCACTGGCAGAAGTCGTTATAAAAATATCCGGTTGCAAGTACCAGATCAAGGCAGCCAATGAGGCACAACCCAAGGGCATAGTCACGAACCAAGCCGCTCCTACTAGGGCGCTTGCCAGATAACCGAACAGCAAGCAATGGAAGACAAGAAACGGAGAAATGAATATGCAGATCGTTCCCGGCATACCTTCCCGGTAAACAAGATTGTTATATTGGCCAGCCGGTGAGCGGCCGTCCTCTTCCTTGCTCGATCTGCATAAGAACACTTCCCATTGTCCGGAGTTGTATTTCTTGAATACATAGGGAATGTATTTTCCGTAGCCCCACCACTGGGCAAGCAAGTCGCCTAGCGACACACGAGAACGGTGCTGGAGAATCATGCCGCGGCAGAGGAACATGAGCCAGCGCGAGCGTGCGATCCGGGCGCAGATGTCGACATCTTCTGAGCGTTCACAGGTTTCGTCATAAATTCCCACTTCATCCAACATTTTTCTTCTCAAACAAAGGGTGTTGTTTGAAATGAACGAGATTGAGCCGGGCATCTCCTTGCCAAGATAGCCTCCCTTGCTTGATTTCATGAATATATCAATAAGCATTCAAACTGCCCTTCCCAAGTATTCTTGATAGAACAACTCGGCCGCCGTACCCGACTTTGTATCGAGATGCCTGACTATACCACCCACAGCACCGATTTCTTCGCTACGCAAAAATGAACGCTCCACCGCCGCTAACCAATTTTCATCGAGCACGCAATCATCGTCCGTAAAGCAGATTATTTCACCACTAGAAGCAGCGATTGCTTTGTTCCTGAGAGCAGGCAGGCTGGCTTTATGATCTTGTACATACTCAATAGGCAGCTGACTACTAAATTGTTCAGCGACCGCTTTGGTTTGACTCGATTGACTGTTGTCCACGATCACCAGTTGATCTGGTTTTCTTGTTTGCATAGCAACAGACTTCAATAACTCTACCAACATCGTCGGCCTGTCCTTCGTGCAAATACAGAGTGATAGGGATAGTTTCTTATTCAGCTCCTCTAGCGCAGGCATATTCGCCTCTTTGAGCGCTCCCAAGAAAAACTTGACCATAAAACCGAATGTATTCGATGGAAGTTGGTTGAAGAACTGAAAGTCTTGCTTTTTCAACGCCGTGAAATATTGCCTGAGCATCTCTATGAACTGTCTATACTCTGGGTATTCGTCTGACAATTCAGCAAAGACTTCATTGTTCGACCTGTAAACTCTGATGCTTCTGTCTGTGAGTTTGCTCAGCCGAAAACATTCAAGCAACGACAAGATCACCTGATAATCATCTTCCCCCACCATCACATGTGGGCCCACTGGGACTTCCGGACTGACTTCGCTGCGCGATGATTTCGATAGAAATTGCTGATAGCGCATAAGCAATTCCGCCCTTGCCATGTTCGCCTGTTCGACCATTCGTTTCAGTGCAATAGTTTTGATCCGCCACAAGCCACCCTCGCCGGTAGTGAATGCGAACGGGGCAGTGTAAATGTTGCCGGCGCCGGCTTCTTTGCCTAAGCTACGAACTATAAATCGATGGAAATTGAAATTGAAGGGGAAATCGAGCTTTTCCGCCTCAGTGACGGCGACAAGCACTTCATGGTAATTAGCTTCCTTCAAGTCGACCGAGCCAAGCTGGCTTGGCAGATCGTCGAGGACCGCCAGGCCGGCGAGATCGAAATTGCTTGTGCCAATTTGTTTGAGCGACTTCTCTTTGACCGCGTACTGACAGCTCCGTATTGGTATTCTTTGAGCGGCTGAATAGTTAACGGTAGTCTCAGGAAGCTCGTCAAGCTTGTATTTCTGAATCACCTGCTCGATTAACTTCCAAAAAATTAGGTACGCGAGCTCAGATTTCTCTCCGCTTGAGTCAGCGATCAGCATGTAATTGGGTGCTTTCCACAAGGAGAGTAAGAGAGCCTTTTCGTCTTGCGACAGGCTCAACGAATCGATACCGGCAAAGGGCGTGGGTTGGTTCAAGAGAGCAACCAAGAGAGATCTCAATTTCGATTTCCAGAAATGGGCGTCGCGGCGTCGATCACGCATACCTTTTACCAGTCTGGTAACCAAGTTGTTGAGTTCGGACAAGACCTCAATCGGACTGATTTGCTCGTCATTAGCAAGAGTAAAACCTGGTCGCTCGAAGACTGTCTTGAACAAACAGGTTTTGCGCCGGTAGGAAGAAATAAGTAGATCCGCCACTCCTTTATCGTCGACGACAACGATGCCATCGCGCCGTTCTTCGTAGGGACCCATAAAGGGAAATAAGGCAATGACATCGGCAAGCGCCGCTTTGATTGCAGTGCGCGCGCTCGTGTTGTCTTTATCTTTTGAGCCGATCACAACAAAGAAATCTACATCAGACACTCCGTGGCACAGATCGGAAACAGCTGCCGAACCCGAAAGATAGATGCCGCGCACTGCCGAAATTGCCCGCAGGCGGAAGCATAAGTACCAAATGCCCAATTGATATATGAACTCGTATATTAACGAGAATGGCATGAAGTCAGTCCGGGCGGCAAACTTGGCCAGTTTTCGTCCTAATGGCTGCATAATTCCAGGCCTTTACCGCACATCGCCGCTCTACTTGTACTCGTCGCCGAACCCTTCGATTATACCGGCTCTACTTTCGGTTCAATTTCACCTGGTGCGGCGAAGGCGCTGGGCTAAGTGGGGTACGCTTATCCACGCTAAGCGCAAAAAATGCAGGGGCTTGTACAAGCAAAACAGGATGGGCGGTAATTTCCAGCGCGCCCAATCATGGAGGTCAATATGTGTAGCTAAATTGAAAGCCAAAAGGATTTTCTGCCAAAACGTCTCTTTAAGAGATAGGTAGAATAGCCACCAGTCCAAGAGTTTCCATTTTTCAGCATTTCTCTGTTCGAAAATCTGGGCAGTGAGCCTAGCTGTCGCCACCTGTATATTCTTTCGTTTGGAGAATTCTGAGGTCAGTTCCTCTGTCACCTTTGCTTCCGGCAGCTGTGATACTAGAGAGCAGGCCAACAGCAACATTTCATATGTCTGCGTTTTCCGTGCCAGGCGCAGCAGGTTGGTAACGTCATCGCCAATGTACTCGAGTAGTTGAGCGGCATCGACAATCCAATTGAGCCGGAACCAACCATGCTTAGCGCTGTGAGCTGAAACGATCAAAAGAGCCCACTCGGCAGGCAACGTTCTTACTTGCCGTCCGAAGATCTCACGCTGTTGAGCGGAATCGATCACCAATTCTGCCGGCATATTGACGAATCCATCGTCGAAGAGCTGCCAATGAAGGTCAACACCGATCTCCTTTTCAAAGGGAAATTGGTTGATAAAACGCAGACTGTATTCTGATGCTAAAAAACTTGCGTCTTCGACTAAATGCATCTCTTCGTGACCGTAGGCATAGCCTTCAGCAAGCAAGATTTTTTGGGCCTGCAAAGCCTTTTCCGGTGGAACCATGAGATCAATATCGGCTGACTCACGAAGGAAAACATCTCCATAGTAGAGCTGGCTCAGCACCGGTCCTTTAAAGGGAATAACTGGAATGCAATGTTCCTCGAACAAGGAATTGAGTCTCAGCAACTCATCAACTTTTCGCGATTGAGAATCGACAAACTGCAAATACTTTTCCTGCAGCTTGGCAATAACCTCGTCTGGAACGTTCTCTCTGCCGGCCGCTTTTAAATTGATGAAGAAGGTAGGCAACAGCGCATGTTTTTCTAAGAGCTCAAGCATTAAGTCCCAGTCAATAGCTCCCTTAAGGAGACCTTGTATGCGGGCTACGGCTGTTTTAGAAATATTGGGACGGCAACCCGTAAGCAGGAGCTTATACTCAGAACTAAAGCTCAAACTGGTCTTGAAATTCTCTTTCTCTTCAATTTGCCGAACCGAACCGGATTTATGAGTCAACAGCCAGACTCTCCTTATCGTCAACGGATTTGACCAAGCCCCTATCAGTCAAAATCGTAACCAAATCAGAGACTTCCTGAACAAAATTACGCTGGCGCACCACTTCTACCATCTGCGATATTTCATCGGCAATTTCGCCAATCGTATGCTTACCATCGCATAGTTCCCAAACCAAAGCACCAACCGGTGGAAGGCTGTGTACTTGTTTGTGCTCTGAATCAATGATGGCGATGTAGCCGTCTGGTAACAGCCTCGTTGTGTATTCCTTCTTCCGGATAGGAGAGCCCACAACACCCCGGCTTTCTTGGGCGACAAATGTGAGGAGTATAACATCGAGTTAAATGAGAAGGACTTAATCTAGTCTTTCCAATCACTTTCCTCCCTGGCAATTGGGGAGGCAACACAAATACCTCAAATAGCCTCCCGGAACTGCGGTGCTACTATGTAAAAGGTGCTTACGGAAGGTTGTTACGAGCATGCCAAAAAATGAGAGTAGCGAAGTAAAGGACGTACCGTCCTGTGTTCCGGGAATTTCCCGCAAGGAATTTGTCACCAAACTCTTGACGCGCGCAGCTATTGGGGGCGCCGTCCTGGCATTGGCCACAGAGATTGATCGACATCTTTTGCCACCAGTTTCAGCGGCAACAACTAGTACTGGTACCTAGTTACTTCTAAAGCCTCTTCACGACTGGCGTTCAATGTGGCACGCACGCGTCCCCCGTCAAGCCTGGTGGTACGATATACACAGGTAAGTACTTACGGTAAAAGCAATGCCCGAAAATGACAGCAGCAAGTCGACGGACAGCCCATCCTGCGTCGTCGGCATGTCTCGCAAGGAATTTGTCACCAAACTCCTCACACGCGCAGCGATTGGCGGGGCCGTCCTGGCATTAGCCACGGAAATTAATCGACACGCATTGCCACCAGCTTCGGCAAATGTGACTACGGGCACAGGCACAACTTAGGTAACTACTTACGCCTCTTCACCCAAAGTCCCCCGTCAAGCCTGGTGATACGATATACACAGTAAGTATTTGCGGAATAAGCAATGCTCGAAAATGACAGCAGCAAGTCGACGGACAGCCCATCCTGCGTCGTCGGCATGTCTCGCAAACAGTTTGTCACGAGGCTTCTCAAGCGTGCCGCCATTGGCGGAGCTATCTTGGCGTTGGCGACTGAGATTAATCGATATATGTTGCCACCAAGTCACGCATCAGCAACCGGGACAGGCACAAGCACAACTTAGGTCATCTTAACTGCCTCAATTCTCTCTTTGACGCTTCCTCCTGTCAGGCGATAGCATCTGGCCGTTCTAATCATGTCCATCAGATTCTCGATTCCGTCAGGGAAATGAAGAGCATTGCTGGCCGGCAGAATGAGTCTCAAAGCCTGCTCTGGAAGTAGCTGGTAGGAGACCAATTCCTGCCCACCCGGCGCCTCTAAAAGAACTACTCTGTCGAAGCGCGCTGGAACCTGTTTGATCACGGAAAGACTTCCCATGTCCATCCAAACATCGCTTTCGCCCTTCGTTTTGGGCTTTAAACCGGTGGCCTCTTTGATTAGTTCTTTAGCTCCGGATCGAAGCGAAATTGGTAATTTCAGGGGCAGGATATATTTGTTCGATTGATCGAAAATAACTAGATCTTCGGTCAATATTTTCCAGCCGAGTCCAAGGGCTAACGACGCGGATAGCGTTGATTTGCCAGCGCGAGTTGTCCCAACAAGAAGCAAGAGCTTTCCACGGTGATCGATAATGGCCGCACCTTCGACGTACAGATATTTACTATGGTTCGCGATAATCTCAACAACAATTTGCCTTACCGCTTCGCCAATTTGATCACTTGAGAATTTCGCGTCGACCTTTATGTCGATCGCCACAGCGGATGCGCTTTCGTCTGCTCTTGCAAACAACTCGCTCAGTTGTTCAAGCAGTGCATCGTCTGTGCCGGAGATAGTGAACCGGCAAGAACCTGCTTCAAATACAGTAGGTAATTTGCGAATTGCGCTTCGACTCGCGTCTAGAGACAGAGGTGGCTAACTCGTCACTTCTCTCCGTGTCTATTCTACACGCGCAGATAAAAATCCATCTCAATCAATTACTGATGAGAAAGGGCTTTCAGCGAGTTCTTGCCAACTCTATGGATTGACTAGGTGAGATAAGTGCTCGCGCAAGAAAAGTTCTCGCTCCAAAAGCGCGTCTTTGCTATTTTTTGCATTGACGAAGCGACTGGCTTGCGAGTCCTTATCCAGTGACTTCAGCTCAGCCAGATCTTTATCGCTAATGCTCTGGCTGGCAATTGATCGATTTTCCTCTCCAGCTCTAGAAAGGCTAGCTGTGAGGTTGACCACATCATCCATAGTGAGCATTTGCAAGACGGCGCTCTTTACTTTGGCACCAGGGTGGGAAGCGATGCGCTGAAATACGTCTTGGGCGCTAGCAGGCAACCATCCTTCTTTGCCGGAGTACAGGCCAACCACCTTGCCGGCGAACATGTATACCGACATAACGGCGATGTTGTTGGCATCGCTAATCATGATGCAACCGGGCATGTTCGATTCGGTTAGCATGCGAAAGCAGCCATGAAAGGCTTCGCTGGCGCCGCCCTTTTGCCGTACTTCCTGGAACTGTCCGTGGAATAGTGCACCGGTCGCGATAACCAGCGACTCGGGTAGAGCATAGGCGCTGACAACCGTATCCGGATCACTTAATTCCATAAGCAGCCGGTCGAATGCCTGATCATAGAAAAGTGGGCCTTGAATGCTGGTGCAACCGTACATGGCCCCTAATAGACGACCTTGAAATATCAAGAGGGCGCCTCTGGACTTTCGTTTATTGGAGATAATCTTGACGCAGCCAGTGCTTTTGTTGGCTTCGATCGCCAAGAGCAATTGCTGGCGATTACGATACTGGCTACCTGGCAAGGCCGAACTTTGTTCGCACCTGGGCTCTGGTAAAAGCGATATTGCCCGTCTGTTTGTCCCGTCGTACTGCTTAGAGGCTCTGGCACCTTTACTAAGATAATCTTTGACTCTATTTGGCTCCCTGATCTCAGCCATTTTGTCTATCCTCCGCTATTCGCGAACTCTTGAACCTCTTGATTGAGTAAGTGTGATTCAACAAGGCCAGACCCATAGCTGGTTCAGCCCGCCTAAGTCCAGAATTCAAAGGCGTTGGAGCCAGTACCAGTACTGGTAATTAAGAATATTATGGACGAATTGTGGCAGTTGTGTGAGATCCCACTGATAAATCGAGTTAAATGCAGCTACTGTGCCGCTATTAATACTGCTGAGATCATTAACGATACCTGTCAGAAGTCTGCAATTGTGCTACTGTATGTGGTGCGCTTTTTTCGCCCAGTGAATGCGCGGGCAGTTGCTCTAGAGATCTGATATAGCAGGCAATCAAATCGGTGGTCTGGCACTAGGCTCCAGATTTAATCTGATTATTCGTCATCTCATGTTAGTATTTTCGCGAGCTGGGAAGCACCAGGACTAGTACCATTCGACAAGACAAATCGTCGAATATTCGACGATTGCACTCATCGAATTGTCGTGTTAAATTACTATGCTATTGCATAGTATGTTTTGTTGGCAGAAGATAATTCTTTCGGACTATACGACGCCCTGTAGGAGATCTTGGCGAGCGCCCGTCGTTTCAAAACAACCACGTTATACTACAACATGTCATAATATAATTGAATTTCAGTCGGTCATCTCGGACATATGACCGCTTATTACCTCAAGACAAAACGAAAAAGTAACGCATAAGCCGGGTTCTGTTTGAGACTGTCATCTCTCTGGGAGCTAAGTTACCTTAGCCCTCTAGCGGCTTCGGCAACCTGAGGTAGCGGGCCACCTTCACCTCAAGCTATACCTTTGCCTTGCACCTTCAGCGGGGTTTACCAAGCCAAAGCCTCACGACTTTGCTGGTGACGCTCTTACCGCACCGTTGCACCCTTACCAGAAAATTCTGGCGGTCTACATTTCTGTGGCACTATCCTCACGCTCACGCGCACTGGGCATTACCCAGCAACCAGCCCTGTGGTGCCCGGACT
>PSRH01000210.1 GCA_003175915.1 Candidatus Melainabacteria bacterium
TTTCCTTTTTCTCTACCTCTTTTTCTTCCGGTTGATCGACGAGCCAGCCTTCGGCTTGGGCTTGCATCCTTGCTTCGTTACTAGCTTTGTCGATGGACAACTCCAAAAGCCGGCGGCGGCTGCCGAAGACATAACGAGTACGGTTGACCAGGGCGGTAATATCGACACAGTCATTGGCAAAAATGACGCTATCGAGCTTGCGGTACCAGTCGTCGCCTTGAGGCAAAATTATATTTGCAACCATCTCACCGACTTCCAGTAATTCACCGCGCTTATCATGGCGAGCCGGCCAAGTAACCGAATACTCTTTTGTGTCGAAGCCAAGACATTCAAGACGGCCGAGAAAGGGTACGGGAGTTTCACTGACTACGAACTGGGCGGCATCATAGGCACGTACTTCCTCCAACCATAATTCCTTGAGGACGTCGGCTACTGCGCGTAAATGCGGCTCTAGACGCCACATTTGCGATGTCGGTAAGTACGAACGCGAAGGCAGAAATTTCCAGGTATCTTCGCCATATCTAACATCGTACTGGTGCGTGTGTGCCCAGGCTGTGAGCAAAATGCAATTCCAGATGTTATTGTCTTTGTATAGCTTGCCATATTCCTTCTTGAACGAGGACTGCCAGTCTTCGAAGGAATCATAGCGGCTGGAACGTTTTACTAGACCCTCGCGCCACTCTTTTTCATCCGGCAGCGGATCTTCGGCGTGAAAAAATTCGTTCCAATAAGACGTGACGGCAGCCAGCTCAAGCAGGGTTTCGTCGCTTTGGCCGAATTGCTCGCGCCAGAGCGCCGTAAAGATCTTAACTGCCTCATGGCAACGCGAGTAAGGATTTGAGTCCTTCAGAGATTCGTCGTGTCTCACCCAGTCTATACCGGCTCTGAGCAAGAAGGCTGCCAACATCAGTTCTTCATCTCCTTGGGATTCGCGGCTCTCTGTTGCATCCGCACAAGCTCCGGGCTTATCGCCCGATCCGTTTCGATGATCAGCTGTTTGAAATAGCTTATCTTATTGGCGTACCTGTCATCTATCTCGTATTGATCCAGCGGTTTGTCCAGGCGCTGGCTCCAATTGTAGTCACCGGCCAGACCCGGTTCGTTAAATCGCTGTTTGGTGCCGAGCAGATCGGTAATCATCAACACTGCCAGCCAGCAGGGTGATTGCAGGAGAGCCTTGAAAAAAGCAAACTGCAGGGACTGGGTATATTCGGTCGGTGCCTGGTTCGCGTCCAGGCTCAAAAATTTTGCCAGGCGTTGCACTTCCCGCCAGCCGTTGTCTCCATCTGGCCCGTGCCACCAGCTAACCAGGTGTTCGTAGTAGCTGGCCAATGGCTCATGATCGTGCGTGCCATAAGTGCAGAGATTGAGAGGTGGAAAGGTTTCTTTTGGTTTGAAATTATAATCAGGCTGCCGTTCAAAAATCGGGATGGAAAATCCGGGAATGCCCAGTTGTTTAAGCAGCGGTCTGACATAGTTGGGAATGACGCCGAGATCTTCGGCTATTACTCTGGCTGAACCAGCTGCCTCGATGATCGTGGTCAAGAGCTCTTTGCCTTGAGCTTCATTGGCAAGCGCTGAAGCCGGGGTTGAATCATCGCCGGCAATGAATTTGGGCAAACGGCCGCCGGTCAGGGCCTTGGCTTGCGCCTCGCTTAAATGGGTAAATTCTTGGTTCTTTTCTGGTTGCCAGGGGAAGGCGTAGATGCGGAAAAATCCGAGGACGTGGTCGATGCGGAAATAGTGGAAGTAGCGCACCGTGTGAGCAATGCGACTTTGCCACCAGGTAAAGCCCTCTTGCTTGTGGGCTTGCCAGTTGTACAAGGGTATTCCCCAGTTTTGCCCCCAGGTTCTGGTAAATTCGTCCCCCTGGAAAAATTTCTCCGGGGGAGCACCACCGCACCAGCTCAAATCAAATAAAGCTTGATTCGCCCAGACGTCGGCACTATAGCGGCTGACGCCGAAAGGTATGTCGCCCATGAGAGCGATATGGGCGGCATCCGCACAAGCTCTTACTTCATCCCACTGTCGGCTAGCCAGCCATTGCACGTAGGACCAGAACTCGATATCGTTTTTCAATCTCGCTGAGTGCTGAGAATCTAAGAGCCATTGCCGGGCTGTTTCCGGTTTTTGCAGAGGTTTGTCCCAGAGGGTCCAGGTGGTATTACCACCCTGTTCGTCAACCAGAGCGCGGAACAAGGCATAGCTGGCAAGCCAATCTTGATTGTCCTTTTGGAAGGCTGCAAATGCCCTATTCGCTGGCGAATTTGCTTGAGCTTCGGCAAGGAAATTAGCAAAGGCGAGGCGCAACAAGTCTAGTTTTAGCTTCTTCACAAAAGGATAGTCGATCGAAGCGGCGCCGGCTTTCTGCAAGACATCTGGTGTGGCCAATTGGTGAAACGACTCTTCAGTCAATCCCGGTACCGTATTTGGTGCTATGGTCAAAAGGGCGGGATCGAGTGCAATAGCGCTTACGGCATTGTACGGACTGTTGTCACCGCCGGTTTCGTTTACTGGCAGAAGCTGCAGGACGCCGATCTGGTTTCTGGCGCAGAATTCGATGGACTCTTTGACGGCCTGCGTATCACCAATGCCCAGATCGCCCACTCTTCTTAAGGCAAAAGCGGGGACCAGTACGCCAGCCAGTTTCTTGCCTTGGAGGTGCTGCATGACTAGATCCCCAGCCTTTCGAACACGCAGTCAATGTTTTTTAAATAAGTGTCCGGATCAAAACAGGCGTCCACTTCCTCGGCAGAAAGTTGGGCACGCAATTCTTGATCACTTAAGAGATTTTCTCTGAAGCTGCCTTCTTCACTGTTCCAGGCACGCATGGCGTTATTCTGGACGATGCGGTAAGCGGCCTCGCGGCTCAATCCCTTTTCCACCAGTTTGAGGAGCACAGCCTGAGAGAAAATTACGCCGCCAAAGATGTCGAGGTTGCGCCGCATGTTTTCCGGATAGATGACCAGATCTTTGATGATGCCATGGAAGCGAGTCAGCATAAAATCTAGAAGGATTGTCGAATCGGGCAGGATGACGCGCTCAACCGAACTGTGCGAAATGTCGCGCTCATGCCAGAGCGGGATGTTTTCCAGGGCGGCGCTGGCATTGCCCCTTAAAATCCGGGCCAGTCCTGAAATGTTTTCGCAACCGATAGGATTGCGCTTATGGGGCATCGCCGAAGATCCCTTTTGTCCCTTAGTGAAAGGCTCCTCCACCTCCAGGACATCGGTACGCTGCAGATGCCGTATTTCAGTAGCAAATTTATCGAGGCTGGTACCGATAATAGCCACCGTCCAAACAAACTGAGCATGGCGGTCTCTCTGGACGATTTGAGTGGAAACCGGATCGGGCGTCAGTCCCAGCAAAGCGAGGGCGATCTCCTCAACCTTTGGCGAAATATTTGAATAGGTGCCGACTGGACCGCTGACTTTTCCTACCGAGATTGTTTCGATGGCTTGCTTGAGGCGCTCTTTTTGCCTTTCGATTTCTGCCAACCAGACGGCCAGCTTGAAGCCGAAGGTGATCGGCTCGGCATGAATACCGTGCGACCGCCCCACTTGAATGGTGTGTTTGTGCTCTTTTGCCCTGGCCAGTATGGTGTCGTGCAAGATTTCCAGATCTCTTGTCAACAGTTCGCCGGCGCTCCTAAGCTGTAGGGCCAGGGCAGTATCGAGAACATCCGAGCTGGTCATGCCGGCGTGAATAAAGCGGGCATCCTCGCCCACATGCTCTGCCACGCTGGTCAAGAAGGCGATCACATCGTGCTTGACCTCGGCTTCAATTTCTTTGACGCGATTGAGATCGAAGGCGGACTTTTTCTTGATATTTTCAAAGGCAGCCTGGGGGATAAGCCCAAGTTGACACTGGGCCTGGCAGACGGCCAACTCCACCTGAAGCCAGGTCTTAAGCTTGTTTTCTTCTGACCAGATCAAAGCCATCTCCGGTCGAGAGTAACGGTCAATCAATCGAGATAGCCTCCTAAAAGGGACGACTTTCGGTTCGCTCATTCTACAACGTTCCAGTGCGTTATCGTCCCAATCAGGCGCTTTAGTGGAGGATATGTAAATAGCGCGGGCTGATTCTATGTCAATAAAGTCTGAGCCGGGATGATACTAAATGCGGTGTATGAGACAGGCCAAGCCTGGCGGCCGGTAAGCCAGCCTTACGGGCGACCTTTTATGCAATTCTTTTAGTGTTCTACAATTAGGCAGTTAGGAAAAATGGTTTCCAAGATTAACGGGGATTTTACTTCTCGATGAAATTATTGCTGCCGCTTGATGTCGCCCATTCTTACCGGGAATCTCTCAATCAACTTGAACGGCTCGTCCCCCTTGAAACTGCTGATGTGTTTCTACTTTATGTCGCTCAAAATACGAGCGGCCTAGAATCGATATTGACATCGATCGGCAAGGCCCGCCCGCATATAGACCGCGAGCTAAAGGAGCGGGCGAAGGCGGTTCTGGACGAGGTAGCCGAACATCTCAAGGATCGCTGCAACAGTGTCATCACCCAGATTGTGCAGGGATCGCCGCCGCTTGCTATTGAAGAGCTGGCCGTCATCCAGAACTTCGATTTAATCGCGATGGGAGCCACCCAAACTGGTGGGAATCCTTTTTACGGTTTGGGCAGTACGGCCGCTCACGTGGTCAAGCATGCGCCAAGCTCGACCCTGATTTTGCGTGATGGGGCAAAAGCTGAGGGTAATACCATCAAAGTGCTTTTTGCCGTGGATGGATCCCCGGCTTCACTTAACGCGATCCGAACTGTAGCTGGACAGCTTAAATCATTAGCTAAGGAGATTTCGGTGACGGTGTTGACGGTAGTATCAATCGTCGGCATCTGGAAATTTGTCGCTCCGGTAGAATTCATCGCTTCTATAGAAGACAATCTCAACATGGCTGCTCAGACCATTCTTGCTGACGCGGACAAAGCTCTGGCTGAATTCGGCATCAAGCCTGATGATCTGATCGTTCGCTCCGGCGAACCTGCCAATGAGATTATCAAAGCAGCCCGGGACACAAAGGCTGATTTGATCGTATTGGGTGCCCAGGGCCGAACGGCAGTTGAGCAATTCTTTTTGGGGAGTGTTTCCCATAAGGCCTCGATGCACGCTCCTTGTTCCACCGTTGTAGTGAAATAGGTGGGGGTCTAAACAGAGTGGAGAAACAAAAATGATCAAGAGTGTCATCTTGGCTTTCGCTTTAGCGCAATTGTGCGCCCCGGTGGTCCTGGCTCAGGGCAGCTTGGGCGAAGAACAAGCGGCCGAGAAAATCGAGCTGGAAAAAATGAAGCAAGAGATGAGGGACATTAACATCACTACGGACGAAGCGATCCGCGCTTTGAATAAAATCGACACGCAGGCGGCCAAACAACAAGCCAGAGAAATCCATCTGTTCTGTAAAGAAGCACTTTGCGAGGTGGCCCCAGGAGTGAAAGTCAATTGCCTGACTTACAACGGGCATATTCCCGGACCCCAGATCGTTGTGCAAGAGGGGGAACTTGTGCGAGTGGTTTTACACAATCAACTGAAGATTCCCACCAGTCTTCATTTTCATGGCATGACGCTGCCACAGGGGATAGATGGATTGCCGAGAACTGAAGCTGGACTCCTTAAGCCTGGTGAGACATATGCTTTTCAATTTGTTGCTCAACCAAAGGGAACATACTGGTATCACCCGCAAATCATCCATGCCGAGCAAAAGTCCAGAGGATTGTCCGGAGCTTTTATAGTCGTGCCCGGCGAGGGCAGCAAGACTTACGATCGCGAAATCATCATCGTCTTCGGCGATCTGCTCACTAAGTCAAAGCCCAGTGCTGCCACGGCTGATACCGCTAAGATGCTTGCCGCGGTGGCCCCCACCAATCATCAAAGCGAAGCCAATGAGACAACTACTCTCTTTCTCATGAACGGGCAAAGTGCCCCGGCCATTCCTGCTATCGAAGTAAGCGAGGGAGCGCGAGTCAGGTTGCGTTTGATCAATGCCAGCCAACATGAGATACCCCTGCATTTGAGCGGACACCGCTTCGACATCGTTTCAGTCAACGGCGATCTCGTTCAAAACCAAACGCCCAGGGATACAATCACGCTGGAGGTGAGCGACCGGGTCGATCTGGAGTTCACGGCAAACAACCCAGGCGTCTGGTCTTTGGCTTCAGAAAAAATAGAACAGACAACCTCAAATGGCAAATTCCCAGGTGGTATAGCTTGCGTCGTCCGTTATATTCCTAAGTGAACGCCATTAGCGTACGAA
>PSRH01000045.1 GCA_003175915.1 Candidatus Melainabacteria bacterium
GCATCGAGTCCACTGGCCTGATTGCTTTCTTCCTTGCACGTAGTCCAATTTAGGTCTGCTATTTCGCCGTCTTTCTTCGCCACAAGACAGACCATACGAATATTCGCTACTTCCAGGAAGTGCCGTTGTACCTCACTGTCGAACAGGTCTAATGATGCAGCCGCAGTATCCGCGATGTTTCTTGAAATGGGAGACAACATGTATACAAGCGGTTTGGTAGGTGTCGTCCACCAGGGTAACTTTGAGTTGTGTCGTTGGCAGAGCAAATAGTCGAGGTAGAAAAGTTTTCTCAAGCGATCGCGGATCAAAACCGGCTTGTCTTCGCCGGAAATAAACCAGGCGATATGCTTTTCCAGGAGCACCTGATGCTCACTAATGAGCCTGAAGATTAGATGATCTCGCTCGTTTAGCTGGATTGCCATTTAATTGGTCCTCAGGTGGTAGAAAATGCCTTCGCTCATTTTGATGCCTGGTGCAGGTTTTGGGGAAGTTTGTCATCTGTTTGATCGCTGTTATGCGCGACTTTGTAGCGTTTGCGCAGATCACGATCCATGGCAATTAGATTGGGCAATGTTGAGGAAAGGTTTTCTGACCTACTCTTTACCTGCTCTAATTGACGCTGGAGTTCTTCTATAGTGTTGGCTGGAGTACGCGGGCGAATCATGTCGTCAAATACGAGGGCCGCATCATGGTACCAATCGATCGTCAGGTCTCTGTATTCTTTGAGATCCGACAACTGCGATGGTATCGGTATCTGCTTCAGCGACTTGGCGAGTTGGGTATAGTTCCGGGAAATTTTGCTTGCCGTAGCCGTCCACTGTTTGACGCGTTCTTCCTCTTGCATTAATGGCCGATTGAGAATTACTCGGTCTGCAGGGGAAGGACGATATTGGGCGACGAGCTTGTCAAACTGTCTAAACCATTGTGCGGCGGTTGCTGCATCCGTGTTCACCTGCACTTTTGCCGGATTTTGTGAAGCTGTGGCTGCCGATTGCGGCGCACTGCCGGCCGAATTAATCGAGAACCAATCTGCACCTCTCGGAGTCGCTTGTACTGATGTACAGGTCAGGAATGCCATGGCAATAACCTGACAGACAATCAGGTTAAATTGTCGTTTTTGTTTTGTAGCGTCACTTTTTAGAATGTTTTGTCTCATGATTACCTCCCCGAAAGTGGCTGAACTTTAAGCCCAGACCTGGGGGTGGAAGGGCCGGTGGTTGTGGGTACTTTCGGCGTATCAGCGACCGGTCGGAATTTATCATTGACCAAACCGTTAAGAGGCAGATGCCTTGTAATCACGGTTCTGTCGATGGTGCCGTTCTTCAGAACGGCATTGATCATCATAATTCTGTAGATTGTGTAGCCCATGAGAAGCAGGACCAGACCGGCAGCAGCGGCGATCACCCTGTTGCCGCCGTGAGCTTGTCCAGTAGTGATTGAAAAGGCGGCGAATGCTACATAGATTGTGGCAGCAACCAGACCAATGATGACGACCATACGAGCCAGAGTCTTGGCGGCCGGGATCGGTCCCTTGTATATGTAGAGAGCATCGTCACCGGTTCGACGGAGAGCTGCCCACTGTTGAGCATTGGGATCTTTGTTGATCTCTTTCTGCCCTTTATTGTTGATAACGGACAGACCGAGAGTGGTATCGCTAGCCGAAGGTGCCAACACCGATTGAATCAATTCCAGCTGATGTTTGCTGGCGTCAGCTTCAATTGTCCTTTGTCCGGAAAGCATGTTGATGCCTAAGATTCCGTCGATATCACCGATTTGTTCGCTGGTTAAGGTAGAGGGCCGGATTGTCAGAACCATGAATCTTTTCGGCAGTGAATCGGTGTTTTCTCTGAAAGTGGAGTAAACAAAAACCGTCGTGCGTTCAGGATTAATGATAGTGGGGACTGATTGTTCATGAAGTAGAGAAGGTGTCAGGCTGGAGGGCGACACGTTGCTACCCGATAGCAGCGGTTTGGCAAATTGTGCGTGAGCACTCATCTGAAAGCATACGCACATGAGCAAAGCGAGTGAAAATTGGCTTGCTGCTCTCTTGATTTGCCTTGTGTTTACTTCGTATCTCATCGCTATGGAACCTTGAGGATCTTCAGTCAAGACTATCTAAATCGCTAGATGTTGCACTGGTCGCGTGCTCATCCTCGCTTGCACTTGAAGCAGATTTGGCAGCGGCAGCTACCGGCTTGGCGCGGTCGGCAATATCACGCTGCAGATTGATCAATTCTTCGGCCAGTGTTTGCAATTCACTGAGGGAAGGGAAGTCTAAGAGGAAAGGATTTTTTTCGATTTGTTTGGTTTCCTGGACTGCGGCAATATCAGCAGGGTGAGAGGGTAGTTCATCGCCATTGGACCCTTCCAAATTTGCTGGCGGTTCAGCAAGAACCGATTGCG
This sequence comes from Candidatus Melainabacteria bacterium, assembly GCA_003175915.1. GTDB lineage: Bacteria > Cyanobacteriota > Vampirovibrionia > Obscuribacterales > Obscuribacteraceae > PSRH01. The sequence continues at coordinate 2,404 of PSRH01000045.1, forward strand.
TTTCTTGTTCGATAAAGTTATTGACCAGTTGTGCTGATTCATCTTCCGTTTCGTCGATATCATCGATCAACGGCTCTTCCGACATTTCAAGGCGTGGCCTCAGTCCGTGCTTGCCGTTTGTCACCGAAGTAATCACAGGTGTTATCGGTGCTTTCACTACCGGCACATAATCACCGGCAGGAATTTCCAGAATCTTGACGCCGTCGCTTTCCAGTTTGTCGACGGAAGAAACCATGTATTCTTCTTCGAGTGATTGTGGTGCCGGCGTGCTGCAGCTCTTCTCCGGTATTGGTTCGAAGGTGTCGACGATTTTACCGAGGGTAACTTCCATGCCCAACCCGCGAATCTCACAGCAAAGCCCGTCGAAGGCGGCGGTACGTCCCGGTGGAGAGATATTGTTCCCCTGGACGATGTCGGCGTATGATTGATGGCGGCCCTGAATATCATCAGCTTTAATGGTCATCATTTCGTTGAGCATGTGACCGCATCCGTAGGCCTGAATGGCCCAAACTTCCATTTCACCCATGCGTTGTCCGCCGTGGTTGGCCTTGCCACCGACCGGTTGCTGAGTGACGGCTGCGTAAGGTCCACCTAGTCCTGAGCGAGCGTTGATCTTATGCAGTACTAGCTGATTGAGTTTGAGCATGTACTGGCGGCCTACCAGTACCGGTTTGTCAAAGGGCTCGCCTGTGCGGCCGTCGTATAGCATTGCTTTGCCGTTTTCTTCAATCCACTCATAACCTGGTGTCTTGCGCACTTCTTTGAGGGCATCGTTTACCAGGTTGTAAGAGGCGTCCGGAGATAATGACTCATCAAATTGATGAATACGATAATAACGGTTGAGAATGCTCGCATATAGTCCGAGCTGAGTGTCGAACACTTGTCCGACGTTCATGCGGCTTGGTACACCGAGAGGATTGAGGACAAGATCGACCGGTGTTCCATCCGGCAAATAAGGCATGTCTTCATCAGGAACGATGATCGAGACTATGCCCTTATTGCCGTGCCTGCCAGCCAATTTGTCTCCCACTTCCAGCGGGCAAAGCTTGGCCATCAAAACTTCAATTTCGCAGATGACGCCGGCTTTCAATTCCGGGGTCGTTTCCGGTGTAAAGATCCTTATGTCGATGACTCTGCCCCCAAATCCGTGCGGTACGCGCAGACTTGTGTCGGCCATCTCTTCGGCGACTTTGCCAAATACTGCCTGGAGCAGCTCTTCTTCCGCACTGAGCGAACGCTGTTCCTTGGGCGATAGTTTAGCCACCAGAATATCACCAGGTTTTACGTAGCTACCGATCTTGGCGATTCCCCGTTCATCTAGATGTTCGAGGTCCTTGCTAGCGACGTTGGGTAATTCGGGGGTGAGAATCTCAGGACCGCGCAAGGTTTGGTGTACGCCAATCGAGTGTTTTTCGATCTCAATGTGACTGAGCTTGTGTGCCTTAACCAATCCTTCTCTGACAACGATAGCGTCCTCGAAGTTATAGCCTCGCCATGGTACGAAGGCAACCAGCAAGTTGCGACCTAATGCTAATTCGCCGCTGTCGATTGCCGGACCGTCGGCAATGATTTGACCAGCTTCAACCCGCTGCCCAACGGTAACCGCGGGACGCTGGTCGAGAACCGTATTTTGGTTTGTGCGATCAAAACGGATGAGCGGATAAGCGCGCTCCTCCCCGGAAGCCTGGGTGATGATAATTTCGTTGCCTGTTACTTTGGTGACTGTGCCGGCTCGTCTGGCCACGACCGAATGGCCTGAAGAACGTGCCACCACTTTTTCCATTCCGGTACCAACCCGCGGTCTTTCCGGACGGATGAGAGGCAAAGTTTGCCGCATCATACCACCGCCCATCAGAGCACGATTAGCGTCATCATGTTCCAGGAAGGGAATCAGTCCCGAGCCGACGGAAACGAATCCTTGAGGGGCGATGCCGATCAGGTCAATTTCCTCAGGAGAAACCCGCAGGAAAACTTCACCGCGACGGGCGGTTACGATCGGTCCTAAAATCTTGCCGTTGTCTACTTTCGTGTCCGGTGGGGCGAGTGTGTAGCGCTTGTCGTCGGCTGGACCAATGTATATGACTTCATCGGTGATCACACCCTCTACCACTTTGCGGTAGGGTACGGTCATGAAACCATCATCGTCGATCCGGCAGTAAGTAGCTAAGTAGGAGACCATACCGCAGTTTTTGCCTTCGGGAGATTCGACCAGGCAAACGCGGCCGATTTGGCTGGGATGAACATCCCGCATCTCTACTGGTGCGGCGTTGGGGTCGATTCCACCTGGGCCAAAGGCAGTGATCCGGCGGCGGTGAGATAGTTCAGAAAGGGGGTTCTGCTGGTCGACGTATTGGACGAGGGGATTGCCTGAGAAGAATTTGCTGATGGCATTGGCAAATGGTCTTGTGTCAATTAAGTCATTGGGGCTGCCAATCTCTTCGTCTTCGTTAAGTTCAAGACGCGTGCGCATCGAGCGTGCCATCTGAGCCAGGGCTGGTCTTACTGCTCTGGTGAGCACTTCACCAACACCGCGCAAATGACGATTCTCCAGGCTGTCGATGTTATCGACGTCGCCTAGCCCGAGGGGAATACCGAGTATGTACTCGACTGCAGCTAGAACGTCGTTGGCGGTCAGTTGCAGTGCGCTTTCTTCGATTCCTAGTTTAGCGTTGACCCGCTGGCGACCAAGTGCACCGAGCGAGTAGCGACGTTTATCCGTCAATTCTTTGAGTGCTGTTACGCCACCACTTACACCACCACTACCATCTGGTTTCCAGGCTCTGCCAACAACAGCTAGTGCTTCGTTTTGTGAAATCTGGCGGAGCTCTATGCGATTGCGCTCAAGTGCTGAGCCGATTCTTCTTTGCAGGGTTTGCAAATCAATACCCATGGCTATGAGGACGCTGGTGGCGGCCACCCAGCCACGCTTGGGCAACTTTATCCGGCATTTTGCCTTGCTGGTTCTACTGGAACCTGGATCTAGCTCCAATTCAATTGTTAGTGGTGCTCCCTGTTCTGCCAACAAAAGTGCTTTGAAGCTTGTCGGGTTGGCTGATTGAAAATAAATCCCCGGTGCTCGCACCAATTGACCAAGGACAACTCGTTCCGTGCCATTGATCACAAAGGTACCGCGGTCGGTAATCACCGGTACGTCCGCTACATAGCAAACCGACTTTCTCAACTCGCCCGTGTGGGTATCGCGCAACCATGCTTCCATAAGCATGCGGCGAGCGTGAGTCATGTTGGTGCGGCGGGCTGCTTCAGAGGTGGTCGGGTAACCGGAATCCGGAGCATAGTCCTCGAAGCGCCAGTGCGCCTTGCCGTCCTGTCCGATAAAAGAGAGCTCGAACCTGGTGCTGAATTCGCTTGCCACTGGTGAGATTTCGGAAAAGAGGCTGCCAATGGTTTCTTCCAGGAAACGCCGGTAGGAGCGCCTGGGAAATTCAGCCAAGTCTGGTGCTTGGAAGGAAGAACTCACTTCTTTGTTGCCTCGGTTCCTGATTGCTGGTTTTCGGGGGGAGTCTGGTTATTGGCATTGCTCATCAGCGAGCGCTTATGAATGGCAAGGGCCTGGGCCAGATCTTCCGAGTAGCTCTTCTTAGCTGGATTAAGGGCGCTGGCGATGCGAAATTCGGAGATTGCCTCGCCGATTTCGCCTGCGCTCATAAGGTTGATGGCTAAGCGATGATGCAATTCGGCATTCTGAAGATTGGCAGGAAGAATTTGTCTTAAGAGGTTGGCGGCCGCCTGATAATCTTTTTGCGCTTCTACCTGACTGATTTCGGCCAGCACGTTCATGCTGCCGGCATTGACGCTTGGTTCTGCGCTTCTGGAATCGGCTGCTGCCGATTCGTTATGAGTGCGGAAATTTAGTTGAGACGAGCCGGCAGACTGAGTGCCGTTGCCGCCCTCGAAAACATCTTTGGGCGGCGGGTAATTAACATTGTCGCTGTTCAACGGGTGGTTAGCCATGGAGTTAGAAGGAAGGTGATTCCCCATCGGCACAGCTGATGGGGTCAGCCCAGATTCTGAATTACTTGAGCTTGCAGAGCTGGCACTACCGGCAGCCTGCATCTGCTTCATACGCGCAGCCGCTTCCTTATTATTTTCCGGATCGATCAGAACGCAAGTTAGATATGCTTGATGCGCCCCTTGATAGTCTCCATTTGCCTCAAGGCATTCACCCAAAAGGAACTGGTAGTGAGCGTTCCGGGGTTCTGCCATGACCGCTTGACTAATCTCGGCGAGCGCCTCTTTTCTTAAACTCTGGCTATACAAAGTCTCAGCGGCCAGCTTGTGTCGCTCGGCTTGGGCGTGCTTATAGGCTCTGCTCAAGCTCTCCAGGCCGGCGGCAATGTTGGGATTTCTTGGATCGTTGGCCTGGACTTTCCGATATTCGCTGTCTGCTCCCTGGAAGTCGCCGGTCAATTGCAGGGCGCCGGCTAGACCAAGATGATTTTCCGAGACATTCGGACTAGTCGCTACCTGTTTGCGCCAGAGTTCGACTAAAGCCTCGCCGGCTGCGGCATCTTTTGGATCGGCAATGACGGCTTTGCGCAGCGAAGCTGCCCCTGAGGTAAAGTCCTTTTGAGATAAAGCAATGAAACCGAGCTGACGATGGGCCGGGCCGAAATCGGGATTTTTAGCAATTGCTTGTCTGTACCAGGCGCTAGCCCCGGCAATCTGCCCGTAGCGGTAGTACAAATCTCCCATCTTCACATAGGTGCGTGCCGATTCTTCTAGCTGGAGAGCTGCTTTGTATTCCACCGTGGCAGCTTCCAAATCGCCATTGGCAATTAGCTGATCCCCAAACGTCAACCTGACGTCGACAGAACTGGGATCGAGTCCCATTTTGCGGATGGTGTCAACCAGTCTCCGGCCGGCCAGGCTGTTATCTGGTGCGATGGCTAAGGCCTGACGGAAAAGGTGAGCGGCGCTGGACAGGTCGTTTTGAGCTAGTCTTTGTTCACCATAGGCTGTACGGGCTGCCGAAAGGTTGATGCGAAACTGCTTGTTACTGGGGTCTAACTGCACAGCCTTTTCATGCTCTTGAATGGCTTCGCCCCAGCGACCCTGCCGGCCAAACTGCACGGCTCTATTGTTGGCATCGACTGATGCTTGCAGGTGTTGTCTTGCGGCGTTGGCATTTTCTTCAATAGCGTGTTTTCGATCGATTTCCGCTTGTTGGGCGGCTTTTGCATCCAGCGCCTCGCGACGCTTTTCCTCATCGCGCGCGTCGTTGCCTCTGTAAAAGCGACTGACCGACGGGACGACTTGTTGGGGTGGGAGGCTCTGGGCTTCGCCCTCATGCGGCAGGGGCGGTGCTGTCAGTTTGGTTGCTCCAGCCTCGATGGTAAGGACCGACGGGGTGAAGATAAGGGACAAAAGGAGACAATGGAAAAAAGATGTCTTGTTCATGGTTTTTGCGGAATCTAACCTTAGGACCAGGCGTCAGCGAAAATTGAAACCGCCAATTAAGTGAGCACAGCTTAACGACTGGGCCAAGGTCAAGTCTATTGGGGTTTCTCCCAAGGGTTTCGTAAATGTCCCATCTCGGTCTGGTTAAAGCCCGCACAGTACCCGTTTGCGGCATATGACAACTGCGGGTTGGGCACCTGGCGTGCGCCTCGAGCCAGGGCCGATTCCCTACTAAATAGAGTAGGTATTTTGGGATAGACAATCGGACGGTTAAGAGGAGGGCATTTAGTGGAATGGCCCTTGGCGAGGCTGAGCGTTGTTACAATAGAACGTGCTCGCTTGCCTGTTGACTTGCTCGTCGACCAGCCTACATAGCAAACGCACATATATAGTTCGGAGTTTTAATTGGACTCAGCATTATCAGCCGCTCCCAGACATTCAGCTTTCAGACCTCGCACCGTTCTATGTGAACGACATGAATTGATCAGGTTTGGGCTGAAGAGAGTGGT
>PSRH01000056.1 GCA_003175915.1 Candidatus Melainabacteria bacterium
CTACCGGCAGTGAGAGCAAAGACTATGTCGAGCTTCTCTCCGGATTGAGTGAAGGTGAACAGGTGGCCACCCAGGGAAGTCACATGCTGAAGACAGAACTAACTTATAAGCATTGAACGGAATTATTTCATTCACACTGAAAAACCGCCTTTTGATGGCAACAACCGTTCTGGCTGCTGCATTTCTCGGACTCTGGTGCCTCTTTAATTTGCCGGTGGATTCCTTTCCTGACGTCAGTAACGTTCAGGTGCAGATCATTACCGAACTTGGCAGCATGCCGGCCGAGGAAGTGGAACCTTTAGTGACATTCCCGATAGAAAACGGTTTGAACGGTTTACCCAATATCTCCCTGGTTCGCTCCAATTCCAGCTTCGGCCTCTCTGTCGTCACAGCAATCTTTGATGACAACACAGATATATACTGGGCCCGTCAGATCGTCCAGCAACGCTTGAATCAAATCGAGCTACCGGAAGGCACCCCAACTCCACAGTTAGGCCCGGTGATATCTACCTTCAGCAACGTTTTCAATTATTATCTTGAGAGCGATAAATTGAATTTGACCGAGTTACGCACCTTGCAAGACTGGGTGATTGCTCGCCAATTGAGAGCGGTGCCCGGAGTAGGAAACGTCGTCAGTTACGGTGGATTCGTTAAACAATATCAGGTAATTTTCTCTCCGCACACTTTGAAGAGCTATGGTCTCACCCTGAAGGACCTGCTCAATGCTCTAGCTTCAAATAACAGTAATGCGGGCGGCAATTTCATTGAGCAGAGCGGCGAAGAAATTATTGTTCGAGGCATCGGCCGAATTCAGAGTGTTTCGGACATAGCGGACATCGTCCTCAAATCAGTGCACGGCACCCCCGTTAAGGTGGGCAATGTAGCAGAAGTGACCATTGGTGCGGCTTTCCGCCGTGGTTCCGCTTCAATGAATGGCAATGGCGAAGTGGTAACAGGCATGGTCTTCACCCGTAAGGGCGTGAACAGCAAGGAGGTAGTCGAACGAGTCAGGCAGCGAATCGCCGAATTGAACAAGGAATTACCGCCTGGAGTGAAAATCCTTACTCTTTACGATCAAAGCAGTCTTGTCGACAAAACTATCGAAACCGTCAAAGAGATTCTCTTCTTTAGTGGAGCACTTGTGGTCATCGTGCTCGCCGCCATCCTCCTGGACATACGCTGTGCTCTCATCGTTGCCGTAATTATTCCTTTGTCGCTCTTATTCAGCTTCATACTGATGAAAGTAACAGGTCTTTCTGCAAACCTGATGACACTTGGCGCCGTCGATTTCGGCGTCATTGTTGATGCCGGCGTTGTCATGGTAGAAAACATTTACAGGCGCCTGGCCCTTGCCTGGGAAACTGAGGGCAACAAACCACCCGACACTCTCGGCCTGGTACTGGCCGCCGCTCAAGAGGTGGGACGGCCAATTGTCTTTGCAATCTCGATCATTATCTCTGTCTATTTGCCTCTCTTCACATTAATCGGTATTGAGGGCCGGATGTTCAAGCCTCTGGCACTCACCTTCATCTATGCGCTTCTTGGTGCACTGCTTGTTTCTTTGATGGTTATTCCGGTGCTCTGTCTCTGGTCGATGAAAAACAAAGTGTCAGAGAAACGGAATGCGGCGATGGATTCAGCCAGGAAGTTTTGTGCCTCGATGCTAGAGCAATCACTTAATGCTCCGATCAAAACAGTGGCTATTTCTATGATCGCTTTGGCGATCAGCTTGTGCTTCATACCCTTTCTCGGCTCAGAGTTCATGCCCACGCTCGACGAAGGTTCGATTCTTTTACGAACAAGGCTTTCTCCGAGCATCTCCCACACAGAGTCTCATAGGATTGCCACCGCGGTTGAGAACATCATCAAGCGATATCCTGAGGTAGATATAGTTGCCACGCGCATCGGGCGCGCACCAATGGGAACGGATCTGAAGGGAGTAGAGTGCGCCGATGTTTACATCGGTCTGAAGCCGCGTTCGTGGACTACTGCGATGAGCAAGGAAGCTCTGATCAATAAAATGGCTAAGGATTTGGACGGTGTACCGGGCCTTGTCTACAGTTTCTCTCAACCAATTGCCGATATGGTTGATGATCTCGTAGCTGGAATAAGAGCGGACCTAGGCATCAAAATTTTCGGTGAGGATCTTTCTTTGCTTGACCAGCTTGCCTCGGCTGTCGAAAAAGCAGTAGCAAAGGTACCTGGTGCCGTTGATATGCAGCGCGAACACATACTTGGCTTACCGCAATTGATTATCAAACTCAAGCGAGATGTAATCGCGCGGTATGGTTTGAATGTGGAAGATGTCCAGGAAGTAATCGAGACAGCAATCGCCGGGAAAGTAGTCACGGAGATCATCGAAGACACCAAACGGTTTGGCCTGCTGGTTCGCCTTCCTAAGGCGTACAGGGAAACACCGGAAGCGATCCAATCCTTGCTCGTTGATACACCGGACGGTGGGCACGTCCCTCTCAAGCATATTGCCGATATTCGCATGCTGCCCGGTATCTTTACGATCAATCGCGAAAATGGTCAACGGCGCATCGCAGTTTTGGCCAACGTGCGCGGGCGGGATTTAGGTAGCTTTGTGGAGGAAGCCCAAGCTGCCGTTAAGAAGCAAGTGACGATTCCCACCGGATATCGCATTCAGTGGGCCGGCCAGTTCGAGAATGAAGAACGCGCTATGGCAAGACTTTCTATTGTCGTGCCGATCGTCTTGATTTTGATTTTTGTCTTCCTGTTTGCTTCCTTCAACTCGGTTAAGAATGCACTTCTAGTCATGTTGAACGTACCTTTTGCCATGATCGGGGGGATTTTGGCTCTGCTGATTTCCCATCAACCTCTCTCAGTTCCAGCTGTAATCGGCTTCATTGCTGTGTTCGGTGTTGCTGTCCAGAACGGTGTCATATTGGTCAGCCATATAATGAGTTTGCAACGTCAAGAGATTCCTCTTGTGCAAGCGGTTGAAGAAGGTGTGGCAGTGCGAATGCGTCCCGTTCTTATGACGGCATTGGTCGCTATCGTGGGCCTCTTGCCAAAAATCTTATCGACTGGAACTGGCGCTGAGATTCAGCGACCACTCGCCACTGTTGTCTTAGGCGGTCTTGTCTCCGCTACTGCGCTTACCCTGATTGTCCTGCCCACCGTCTTTGTGCTTGTCAACAGCTCCAGGCGATCCGGCCCCTCTGCTTCAAGCAAATAGAATTGCAACATTGTAAATTACTCGGAGGAAAGCACTCGACTCCCTCACCGACCGTCTCTTAAGAGGTTGTATGCGACACCAAACCTGCGCTTTAGTTTTACTGGCTCTCCTTGTTGACTGCCGAATCGCCTTTTCGCAGAGCTCGCAACCCCCCGTGCAACTAGCACGACCCTATGCCACTCCCTCGGTGGCCAATCCGCCCAGAGTCATCGGTTGGCCGGCTGGAATGAAGCCCAAAGCCCCGCCGGGATTCCAAGTGAATGTTTACGCCGATAATTTGAACCAACCGCGTTGGCTCTACGTCCTGCCCAACGGCGACGTGCTTGTCTGCGAGTCCTTCGCCGGCCGAGTAACCCTTCTGCGTGACACTACTGGCAATGGCACCGCTAATTTCCGTAGCCCGTTTTTGACCAACCTCCGCAGGCCCTTTGGGATCGAAAAAGATGGTTCGACAATCTACATAGCCTGCACCGATGCAGTACACACCTTCACTTACAATGACGGCGACACGAAAATTACTTCTGCCGGCAAAAAAATCATGGACCTGCCGGCATTCGGTTATAACAATCACTGGACGCGCAATCTGTTAATCGACCGGGGTGCCGGTAAGCTATACATAACCGTCGGCTCGGGCACGAACGTGGATGAGGAGAAAGCGGATATAAAAGATTGGCGGCGCGCAGCCATTCTTGTCTCTAACCTGGATGGCAGTGGTCTGAGACTTTTTGCCAGTGGTTTGAGAAATCCAATTGGTCTTGCTCTTTGCCCAGCTAGCCATAAATTATGGACGGTCGTCAACGAGAGAGACGGATTGGGTGATGATCTCGTACCCGACTACCTGACTTCCGTGAAAGACGGCGGTTTCTATGGCTGGCCTTATGCGTACTTCGGGCAGCACGAGGATCCGAGTCACAAGGGAGAACGTCCCGATCTAGTAGCTAAGACAATAGTACCTGACTGTGCGCTCGGTAATCATGTGGCCGCGCTGGGCCTTTGCTTCTATAACGACAAATCATTCCCTACCCATTACCAAAATGGCGTCTTTGTAGGCGAGCATGGCTCCTGGAATTCATCCAAGCGCGTCGGCTATAAAGTGGCATATGTGCCTTTTAACAACGGCGCCGCCGCCGGAGCTCCGGAGGATTTCCTCACAGGCTTTGCCAAGGGCGAAAAGGAGCTGGACGTCTACGGCCGTCCCGTGGGAGTGGTAGTAGCCAAGGACGGTTCTCTGCTGGTTGCCGATGATGGAGCTGGTATCATCTGGAGAGTCAGCCATCCGAGTAAAAATAACCAGTAATGCGTCTGGACAAATGGTTAAAGGTATCGCGCATAATTAAGCGACGCACCATAGCTCAAATGGCCTGCGATCAAGGGCGTGTATTCGTCAATGATCGCCCAGCCAAATCATCCACTGAATTGAAACCCACTGATCTTGTCCATTTGGAACTGGGTTCAAGAGCGCTGACGGTGCGCGTTTTACTAGTACCTGAAAAAATCGTCGCCGCCCAAGAGGCTGACAGTCTCTACGAAAAAGTAGAGGAAATTCGCCGGCCGCCTGAAGTGCTCGAATGGTTACCGGATGATCTATAACGTGGCTGCGCACATGGTGCGCCAGACATAGATCAGCGGGCGGCAAATGCGGCTGGACCGGCCGCACAGTCAAGAATCGTATGACCGGACATCTTGTCGGTCGCCAGACCGAACATTTTGACGTACTCGCCCAAACGGCGTCCAAAAAAGACTACGCAGTCTAATCGATGTATTCTCTCAACCGCCGGCTGCGGTTGGGGTGACGCAGCTTCCGTAAGGCCTTCGCTTCGATCTGGCGAATTCTTTCTCGAGTAACGCCAAATAATTGACCGACTTCTTCAAGCGTTCTTTGCCGGCCGTCATCCAAACCAAACCGCAACCTCAGAACGTCGCGTTCTCTAGCTGAGAGGCCAGCCATCACTTCGATAATATCTTCGCGCAGTAACTCCTGGGTGACCGAGGAAGCCGGTGTTTCCGCTTCTCTATCTTCAATGAAATCGCCCAGCCTGCTGTCTTCTTCTTTGCCTATTGGTGTTTCCAGAGAGATTGGCTCCTGGGCTACCTTGACTATCTCACGCAGCTTGCTAACGGTGATTTCCATGGACTCAGCAATTTCTTCTTCAGTTGGCTTGCGCCCCTTGTCCTGAGCCAGTTTCCTGGTCATTTTCTTGAGCTTGTTAATCGTCTCCACCATGTGCACGGGGATCCGAATCGTCCTCGCCTGGTCGGCAATTGCCCGGGTAATCGCCTGGCGTATCCACCAGGTGGCGTAGGTGCTGAACTTATAGCCGCGTTCATAATCAAATTTCTCGGCTGCTCTAATGAGCCCGAGATTCCCCTCCTGAATCAGATCCAGAAAGAGCATGCCGCGTCCCACGTATTTCTTGGCGATTGAGACGACCAGGCGCAGGTTCGCCTGGACAAGACGCCGCTTAGCCATCGCCCCTTCGGCGCCGCCCATTTCGATTTTCCTGGCCAGCTCGATTTCTTGATCGGCAGAAAGCAAGGGAATGCGCCCGATTTCTCGAAGGTACATGCGCACCGGATCATCGGAGGAGAGACCTTTGGAAACTTCTTCCTCAAACTCAGCCGAGTCCCCTTCTACCTTCTCATCAAAGCCTTCCAGGAAAACAGGCTCGTCGGAAGCCTGTACCGGCAGTTCATCTTCCATCTCGCCGTCAGATGTAACGAGCAGTTCCTCCAGGCCGGAGCGCTCGCGATTCTTGCCCGCCTCCTCCAGTCGACCAAGCTTTTCAATAAATGTATCTTCTCGATCCTTACCCTTGGTCACAACCTGGTCTCCGT
>PSRH01000172.1 GCA_003175915.1 Candidatus Melainabacteria bacterium
AAATATCCTGATCGAGTACTATGGCATCTGCTGTTTGATTCGTCAAAGCTAAAGCAGCGGTAGTTTTGCCGGCACCGCTAGCACCGGTTACTACAAAGAGCGGCAACAGCCGAAATCTCTGCTCATACTTACAATTTGGACAAACCGCTCTTGCCGGTGAAGCAACTATATCTTTGGCATCGGTGTATTCACCGCAGCCAGGGCAGACGTTAAACATTTACGACCTCGATGGCAGTCATTTCTCTCCAGGTTCTCCAACATAGCCGTGATTGTAAAGCAAAAAACGCGGCTTTTGAACTTTCCGGGGAGCAGCACAGGATCATGGTTTCCGAAATCGCAAAAATCCGAAAAGGCTGATGTAATAAAACTTCATTACGACGGACAATTCGCTGGCTGGACAACCGGCAAGATACTTTGCGTTCTTATAAAGTCGGCACAGGCTGAAACTTTCCGAAGGATCTACGCAAAGCGGCACTGACTTCGCCGACGGTGGCATAAGCATCGATTGCCTGACAAATGAAAGGCATCAAGTTGGCCTTTCCCTTCGCTGCTGTTTCTAGCTCGGACAAGGCTTTTGCCACTTTGTCTGCGTCACGTTCGCTGCGCAGTCTCAGCAGTTCCCGCCTCTGCTCCTGCTCAAACTTTGGATCGACGTGCAGGATGGGAATTTTCTCGGCCTCGTCGTCAGTGAAAGCATTCACTCCCACGACGATTCTCTCTTTATTTTCCACCTGTTGATGGTAGCGATAGGCGGCCTCTTGTATTTCCTTCTGGATGAAACCTGTCTCTACCGCTCGTACAGCCCCTCCCAATTCCTCAATTTTCTTCAAATATTCAGTGGCGCGCTCTTCGATTTCATCAGTGAGGGTTTCAAGATAATAGGAACCACCCAGTGGATCGACAACACTGGCCACACCCGTCTCGCAGGCGAGAATCTGCTGTGTTCTCAAAGCCGTCAACGCCGCCGCTTCGCTTGGTAGAGCGAAAGCTTCATCTTTAGCATTGGTATGGAGCGACTGAGCACCGCCTAAAATTGCCGCCAGGGCTTCCAGGGTGGTACGGACAATATTGTTGTCGGGCTGCTGTTGGGTCAAGCTCGAGCCAGCAGTCTGCACGTGAAAACGAAGCATCATTGATTTTTCGTCCCTGGCTTTAAACTTCTCTTTCATAATGCGCGCCCAGAGTCGCCTGGCAGCGCGATATTTGGCGATCTCTTCGAGCAAATTCATTTGCGCCACGAAAAAGAAACTTAGCTGCGGCGCAAACACATCAACGTCAAGCCCGCGAGCAATTGCCGCTTTTACATACTCGATCGCATTGGCAAAGGTAAAGGCCAGCTCCTGGACCGCCGTCGCGCCTGCTTCACGAATATGGTAGCCGCTAATCGATATGGTATTCCAGCTCGGCATTTCTTTGGCACAATACTCGAAGATGTCGGTGATCAGACGCAAAGAAGAAGCAGGAGGGAATATGTAAGTATTTCTTGCCTCGTATTCTTTGAGAATGTCGTTTTGAATCGTACCCTTAAGCTTTTTGGCCTCAATTCCCTGCTTGACGGCGACCGCCCGATACATGGCCAATAAGGTAGCACCAGTGGCATTGATCGTCATCGACGTCGAAACCTTGCTCAAGTCAATAGCTTCGAACAAACGCTCCATATCAGCGAGGCTGTCGATCGCTACGCCGGTGCGACCGACTTCGCCGAGCGCCATTGGATCGTCGCTATCCAAGCCCATTTGAGTCGGCAGATCGAAAGCGACGGAAAGCCCGGTTTGCCCGTGCGCGAGCAAATACCGGAAGCGTTTGTTGGTTTGAGCGGCATTGCCAAATCCGGCATATTGCCTCATCGTCCAGCCCCGCTCTCGATACATCTGACTGCGTATGCCGCGCGTGAACGGGTATTCACCCGGCTTGCCCAGCTGCCTTTCAATTCGCCAGTGTGCCAGATCTTCCGGTCGTTTCATTGAGCCTCATCTCTAGGAGATAACGTCCAGAGCGGTTTTTAGATCAGCGATTATATCGTTGGCATTTTCTATTCCTACGGCCAAGCGAATGCCACCCGGATCGATGCCCAGAGCAATCTGATCGGCAGCAGCATAGCTTGCGTGCGTCATCGAGCCGGGGTGCTCGATCAAGGTTCTCAATTGCCCGAGGCTGACAGCTAGCGTAATCGAATATGAATTCTGCGCTACGTAATTCATCATCGCTTCGCCGCGTTTTTTCGAATGCTCAGGCTTGTCACCTTTGAGCGTGAAATAGATGATGATGCCGGGCGCAAAATTGCCGTCATAATCCCTGAGCAGCCGTTGGGCCACTTCAAACTGGGGAAACGACGGCAGGCCAGGATATCTTACTTTTTCCACCAGGGGATGGCTCTCAAGAAACTCGGCGATTTTCATGGCGCTGCTTTGCTGGCGGGGAATGCGCAAAGGCAAGGTGGATACGCCATAGACGAGGATGTGCCAGGCGGTTGTCGGAGCTAATATGCCGCCAAAATCTTTGCGGAAGTGGACCAGTTGTTGAAAGTACTCGCGTTGCGTGATCACCGCTCCACCCATGTCCGTACCGAAGCCGTTTAAACCCTTGGTGAGGCTATGGATAATGACGTCGATCCCCTGCTTGCCTGGTCTCTGGCAATAAGGCGTCGCGAAGGTATTGTCGAAGACTGTGAGAATGCGCTTGTCCTTCTGGCGTTTGGCATTGATCGGCTGCAAATTAGCGACAATCGCCTCCGTGTCGAGCAGCTCGAGGTTGGGGTTCACCGGCGATTCCAGGTATAGCACCCGGGTGCGCCCGTTGACATAGGGTAGAAAGCTATCCGGTTTGGTCAAGTCGCAAAAATGGACTTTTACTCCAAGTTTGGGCAGCCAATTAGTGAATAGGCTGTAAGTGCAGCCGTAAATCGTGTCATGCGAGATGATTTCCGACTGAGACTCAAGGGCAAAGCAAACTCCGGCGTGAACTGCGGCCATGCCGGTGGCAAATGCCACTGCTACTTCCTTCTCTTCAGCCGTGGCCAGAGCGTGCTGAAGCATGTCTACGGTTGGTTCGCCCATCCTGTCATAGACATAGATCGGGGGCGAAGCTAAATCGCTATATTGACCGATCTCCCCGAAGCCCTGGGCACCCCTTTGGGTTGAATCCAGGCGAAAAGTGGAAGAGGTCGTAATTGGTGGAATCACGTGATGAGAGTAGTCCCACTCCTGGGCCAATGATTTCCCGTAGATGAGCCTTGTCGGGATGGAGTATTTCTTTTCGTCCAATTTCTTAAGTGACATGATTTGCTTCCTACCGCCTTTGTTAACGTTGAAAAAACCTGGCAACGAAGACCAACTAGATAGTTCGGGGGCACCTCGGTGTTGACCGGCTCAAAACCTGGTAGTGCTCATAAGGACGAGAGTGCCTTTAACTGAACTTTATTTTAAACCGAGAAACGCCGACCAACCGATCGCCTCAAGGACGGTTACCAAGTACCTGCCTCACCAGCTTCAGGTAAGGAGTGCTGCTGATAATGACCAAATTGACACCGCAGACAGTGCCAGAGTTGCCTACTGAGGTCGATCACGGTGGTCTGGGCAACAAAATCGCTCTAACAGTATGAGGTCGCCGCTCGGGGAACCAGCGACAAGAACTGGCCAAACTTGGTAAGTATTAATCGGGTAGACATCTTTAAGCGAAACGGTAGCATGAAAGTGATTGGCTTTGCTCTCGGGTGACAAATCGTAGCGAACCGGACTGGTTGAATCAAGTTAACTGGATAGACTGCTTAGAAAAATGAACCGCCTCCTAAGAATCTAAGGTCAAGTCGTAGTGGACGTCATATTCAGAGGTCAATTGTCTTACGAAGTGCGCCTGTCACACGTACTGGACCATGTGCGCGAGCGTCAGGCCAAGGGCGTCACACTCTTGTTTCTCAGGTCTTCCGACCAGGCTATCGAAGGGGTCGTTTCAATCTGGAATGCCCAGTTTGTCACGAGCGCCCAGGTCTATCGTTCCGATGTAAGCGGCTACCCGGCCCTGAAACAACTGTTCACCCTGGCGACGGGTGATTTTGCTTATAGCCGGCCGGAAAACCAAGAAATCGAAGGAATTGACCACGATCTCAATATCGAGCTCAAGAGATTGGTCCCCCTCATTCCCTTCTTGCCTGAAGATTTTGGGGAATTGTTCGACGAGGAATCGCTTTTAGACAACGTTTTCACTGCCAAGCTTGACCCAGCCAAACCAAGCGAAATGAAAACGCCGGAATCAGAACCTTCGCCCAATAGTGAGAGCGATCAATCCGTCTGGAAATCATTTAGAGCCTTGATCGCAGCCAACAAGCCAGAAAAGAAAAAGCCAGAAAAGAAACATGCAGGTAAAAAACATCCAGAAAAGAAAAAGGCAGCCGCCGCTAAGCCCACCAAGATAGATTGGCAGGTTGACCAACCCGAATATCGAGGCGATGCGCGCGCCACCCTCAGGCTGAAACGTCAAAAATCGAAAGGGGGAGCGTTCGCTCTCTTCTTCAATATTCTCGGATTTTGGACGAGGACTGAATTCTTGGTATTTGCTAGCGCCCTGATTACCTTTGTTGGTCTTCTTTGGCTGTGCGAAAAGATCGGACCGTATGTGGGCCAAAAGATGAAAGCCACTTCCACGCACATCAAGTTCAAGTTGCCCGGCAAACTTTCCTTTTAGTTTTTGCCGGCATTGGACAGCCGTTTGGGCTGCGCCTTCAGTTCTTTGGCTTTTGGCGGCGCCGGTTTTTCCTTCACCTGTCCGTACACTTCGGCAACCGAACGTGCCGCTGCTTTGTCAGAATCATAAACCGAGTAGGCCGGTTGTTTAAACCATACATTTTGGAAAGGAGCAGGAGCAGTCTGAGCCTGCTTTTCCTTTGGCAAGCGGGGCGGCTGAATTTTCCCCGAAACGGCTTCATTCGTCCGCTTTTCCGAGAGAGCGCCCGAAACGGCGCCACGCGCCTCAACTTCCGCCAGGGCTTTAGGGTTAAAGGGCACGTGCATTGGCTTAATGTAGTGACTGTCTTCAGCTGGTTTATTCGACTGGTATTTAGAAGTAGGCTGGTTGCCCGGCACCGGCACCCCTTTTTGGCGACCGCCCACTATCCCCTGTTTATAGACATAGAGGGGATTCCAATGCCAGCGAGATAAATTCGGATTGCGTTTAACCAAACCGTTCTGCCAACCGTCGATTTCCACAACTCCGGTGGTCACCCGAACTGCCGGTCGGTCCTCGCCAAAAGCAGCCGGCGCGGTTAGACAAAGGATTAGTAAGATTGGCAAAAACACCGACATCCGATATTCGCCTAGGCAATGTCAAGCTACAACCCCTTATTATCTTCATCAGTTGATCTTATGCAAGTTAAAACGAAATTTGTCTTGCGGGCCCTCTTTGCCTCAGATAGCCTTTGCCGCCATAGGTTCGTTAACGGATGAGAGGAATCACCTGTACATTTGCGCGGATATCACTCTAGGATATGGGTCCATTTCGGGCTTCGCAAGTGAGGAAGTTATGACGCAGACTGGAACTATGATTGATACGTCCGTGTTGGATGAGGTTGTTCATTGGATCAAAACCCTCAAGGATATTGGGGTTTCTCCAGACACAGCCGCTAACGTGACGACCAAATTTTTCATTGCGGCCACTGAGGAAGAAGAGGAAGACGACGAAGAGTACTATGAGGAGTAGCACTATGCGGGGGCGCTCACGTCCCTCAGTGCTATGAATAGGATTTCCCGTCAATTTGTATTCATTGGGCTGGCTCTGTGCTGTTACTCTCAAGCAGTGGCCAGCCCTTCTCTGAGTTTCTTGAGCCGCGGTGAAGAGCTGGAAGCTCAAAAGCAATACAAAGCTGCCGCTGAAAATTATAGCGAAGCAATCGCTGATGACCCGCACTTGGCGCAAGCATTTCTTGGGCGCGGTCGAGTCTTTTGTCAACTGAAGAAATGGCAGGATGCTGCCTCGGATCTGAGCAAAGCCATTGACATGGGGCTGGCCAGGGCAAACGTCTATTTGCTTCGCGCCCAGGCGTATACCGCTCTCAAACAAGGAGAAAGTGCTGTCGAAGATTGTACGAAAGCGCTTCATTTGAAGCCAGCCGAGGCCAGCGCCTACCGTCTTCGCGCCCAGGCCTACGAACAATTGGAAGAATTTCCCAAAGCTCTTGAAGATTGCGATAAGGCCCTTAAACTTAACAGCGGTGACGCCGAGGCTTACTATCTAAGGGGCAAGATGAGCTTAAGCCTGGAAGAATTTCAGCGCAGCGTTGACGACGAAAGCAAAGCCTTGGAACTCAATCCTCAACTGAAAGAGGCTTTGCTTGTCCGCAGCACAGCTTATAGGGAGCTTGGCAAGCAGGATCTAGCCCGCCAGGATAAAGAGAAGGCCAGGCATCTTTAATTAGCCCTCCGGCGCTTCGGCTAGCCTCAGCTTCTCCGCGCCTCTCCGGCGCTCCCATAGGCTGGCTCGTCGCGGCGCTCCGCTTTTGCTTTGCTACGTCCTAAAAGTCCGTCGCTTCGGAAGGGCTATCCGACGCTCCGCTATTGGTTGCGCTATATTGGAAACGCCATTCCAGGCAATTGGCGCTACGATCTTTTCAAAACAGCCCCGGAGCGACTAAGGCTTGCTAATTGTAAAACAGCTGACCCTTCTTATTCTGTGCCTGGCGCTTTCTGCCTGCGGTAAGCCCGAAGCAGCAAGCGAAGGGCGTCCAGTTGCCCGCGACCCCAATGAAGTTCTCCTCACTTCACAAGCTGCGCAGCTTGCCAAGATCATAAGCTTCCCGGTTACAACCGAAGTCGATTTTTCCGAAATCGACACAACTGGACAAATCAAGGCCGATGAGAATCGCGTTTTCCATATTAACTCCATAGTGGCCGGCCGAGTGGTGAAGGATAACGTCGTACTTGGGAACGTCATCAAAGAAGGCGAACAACTGGCCGTTATTCAAAATTTGGACGTGGCAAAAACTTATGGCGAATATATCCACCAATCTCATCAAAACGACGTTGACCTTCAGCAAACAAAAGCTCGACTGGAGCTGGCTGATAAAACGGTGGAGCGTTTGAAAAGCTTGAACAAAGAAGGCATTGTCGCTGAAAAGGATCTGCTCAATGCTCAAAATCAGCAAAAACTTCTGCAAATAGAGCTGTCTGGTTACAAGGAACACCGCATTCACATCGATTCAGAGGCCAAGGCTCTATTGAGCGCCTACGGACTGAGAATAGATGGACGCAGCCATCAGGTCGATCCAAGCAAAATCGAGACGGGTAGCCCTCTGATCGCTCCAAGGGGCGGGGTGGTAATCCAAAAAAATGTCACCGTCGGTGACGTCGTCAATCCGGCTCAACCGCTTTATGTAGTTGCCGATTTATCGCAAGTCTGGCTCGATATCGTCATCTACGATAAGGACTTAGAGAAAATCAAAGAAGGCGAGTCAGTCGTTTTTAAGAGCGACAGCCTGCCGGGTAGCCAATTCTCCGGAAGAATAAGTTACATACAACCGTCCACTGGCGACGGCACAAGAACATTTCTGGCCAGAGCCGTCTTGCCCAACCCCAACCTGGTTCTCAAGCCGGGCATGTTCGGACAGATAAAAATCACCGGCATGGGGACCAGCCGCTACCCGTACCTCCCCGATCAGGCCATCCAGAAATTCGGCAATGAAAGCTTTGTCTTTATCGATCAGGGTGACAACCGCTATCAAAAGCGCCATGTCGAATTAGGCACCCGCATCCACGATGGCTACCTGGTCAAATCCGGTGTTAATCCTGGCGATCGGGTGGTTGGTTCCGGCAGCTTCAAGCTCAAATCGGAGCTTTTGAAATCACAGATCGGCAACGAAGATTAAAGGCATGGAAGTATTCTTCGCACGTTTGATTCGTTACCGCTTGCCAGTTTGTATCGTCTTCATTTTGCTCTCTTTCTTCGGTGCTAAGGCCTTGCTTGGCTTGCCGATCGATGCCTTTCCAGATTTGAGCAACAACCAGGTGCAAATTCTCACCGAGGCACCCGGTATGGGGCCTTTTGAAGTGGAGCAACTGGTGACAATTCCTCTGGAATCAATCCTTAATGGTTTGCCGTCAGTCAGGCAAATCAGATCGATTTCCAAATATGGTCTTTCCGTGATCACGGTAGTCTTTCCTGACCAGCTCGGCGCTTACTTTCCCAGACAGTTAGTTTTCGAGCGCCTCCAATCCGGGCTTTCCCGTCTGCCTGCTGGTCTTAATCCACAACTGGGCCCAATCAGTACGGCCATGGGCGAGATTTACCAATACGTGGTGGAAAGCCCCTTTCGCTCTCCAACAGAACTGAAGACGATCCACGAATGGGACATCAAATATCAGTTGCGCACCGTACCCGGTATTGCCGAGGTGAACACGTGGGGAGGTTTCACTGACGAATACGTAGTGAAAATCATTCCAGCCAAACTGCAGGCGTATGGCATCACATTGCCTGAAGTATTCGAAGCTTTGAAAGCGAACAACGACAATTTCGGCGCCGGTATTATCAACGAAGAATCCGAACAGTACCTGGTGCGCGGTCTGGGCCGAGCCAACTCAGTGA
>PSRH01000109.1 GCA_003175915.1 Candidatus Melainabacteria bacterium
AGGCAGAGTGTGTGGCTACGACAACCACCCACTCTGCCTGCTGCCGATTTAACTTTTTTGGGTCATTTTTTTAATTGACAATATTTAGCTAATTTGCTAAATAGTTAAGTATGCAAGATCCTACTGAAGTTTTTCGAGCACTAGCTGATCCTACTCGTAGACAAATACTAAAAGCGCTCAAGCGCAAGGATTTGCCCGCCGGCGAGATTACCGCCATGTTTAACATCTCCTTTCCCTCCATCTCCAGACATTTGAGCATCCTCAAGGCTGCTGGACTGGTAAGCGAGCGTCGTCAGGGCAATTCGATTATTTACAGCGTCAATTCAGAGCATCTCGCGCTCTGTCTGAGTGAGTTCATAAGCGCAGTCTGTCCCACTGAAATTATTGAACGCCATCGTTCGAGGAAAAAACCATGAAGATTGCCATTACAGGAGGAACGGGTTTTGTCGGGAGACACCTCGCCAGAGCTCTGACGGCAGAAGGACATCAGGTCGTCCTGATTGCCCGTGGAGTCGACAAGCGCGAACTATCAGTTCGTTCTGGCAATTTGATTACTTTCGCGGCGATTGGGACATCAGACGAGGAAAAGTTGCGCGCTGCTTTCAAAGAATGTCAGGCCGTTGCTCACTGCGCCGGCATCAATCGAGAGCTGCAGGCAGGTGATTACGAACGCGTCCATGTTCAAGGTACACGCAATGTTGTTAACGCAGCCAAAAAAGCCGGTGTGAAGAAGATTGTTTTGGTCAGTTTTTTCGGCGCGCGCCCTGATTGTCGCTCCGGTTATCACGAATCGAAGTTTGCCGCAGAGGAAATCGTGCGCGGCAGCGGCCTTGACTATACTATCCTGAAGTCAGGGATGATCTATGGCCAAGGCGATCATATGCTCGATCACTTGAGCCATGTATTTCACAGCTTCCCTTTATTCGCGATGGTTGGTTTCCAGAAGCGATATGCTTCTCCACTGGCAATTGAAGATCTAGTTCGGATTATGAAGGCGGCACTTACCGAAGAACGGCTTTCCAAGGAAACTTTGGCTATTCTCGGTCCCGACAGAATAACTCTGCAAGAAGCGGTAGAACGCGTTGCCAATGTGGTTGGACGGAAACCGATAATATTTCCCATGCCGCTGTTCTTTCATTACGGTCTGGCTACGTTGCTCGAAGCCGCAATGACTATCCCGCTCGTCTCGGTCGCTCAGGTGCAAATACTTTCAGAAGGATTTGAAGAACCCTACGGAAATTGCCAACCGTTGCCGAATGATCTCGTACCCACTACCATGTTTACTCCAGAGCAAATTCGCAAAGGCCTGCCGGAGCCAGGACCGTTTAGTCTCAAAGATCTTCGATGTCTGAGTAGAGATACATGACTGTTCCCACAATACTGCTTTGGCTTGCAATCATTGTTGGTTTGAGCGCCGCAACCGCCGCGCTCTATGGCCGCTATAAAGTACTTCCGGCATTTCTTACTGGTCCTGCTGTCTGCCAACTCGAGGCGGGCGGTTGCGCAGTCCTTTTTCGTACCAAACGAGCCAGCTTACTAGGTCTGCCCAATGCTTTTTTCGGAATAGTTCTTTATCTCCTTCTGGCAGCAGGATTGATTCTCAACTGGCCTGTCCTATTCCTCTTGGTTGCTGCCACTCCCGCCCTTCTGATGTCTATTTTTCTAGGCTATTCGCTGATCACAAATCATTTGGAATGCCGGATTTGCTGGGCCGGTCACTTCGCCAATGCCACCATTTGGCTTGTCCTCCTTTTCAAGCTACTTACGCAGGGAGGTTATTAGCGAGCTTAGAGATTGAGCGGTCCTATGTCAATTGCCTATCAGCAGCCAAGCTTAAGCGCTCCTTCAAGTTCTCCATATCGGCAGGAGTTACCGAATAAACCAGGTAATCCCGCATAACACCAAGGTTGTCATAGCTGTAGTTTCGCAGTTTTCCCTCGTAGATATAGCCAACCTTCTTGAACAGCTCCAGACTCGCCTCATTGCGCGGATCGATGTATAGTTCGATTCGCTTAAACCCGATCCGCTCCATGCCAAACAAGGTAAAGGCTACGGCAATTTCAAAACCGAGGCCTTGTCGCTGTAGACTGGTGCGCACCCACATACCGAACATACATTTTGGCACCGACCACTGCATCCTCGAGAACCAACCACGACCGGCAAGAATGCCGTCCTTTTTCAAATAGCAGTTGTACACCAATTCGCTGCGCTGGTTGAACTCATTTTGGCTTTTTAGAACGCGCTCCTCCGTTTGTTCTGGAGTGCATGGCTCTTTTGCCCAAGGTCCAAACCATTGCCTGATCTGCTCAAAAGTTTCCATTTCTGCAGCATGAACATGAGTAGCATCACCGGCGCGACAAGAGCGCATGAGAAGGCGCGGCGAATCGAATTCTTCTTCGACTGGGACGGAAATCGGCGACGTCACGCGGCTAAACTCTCCCAAGCTGCTGCGGGTAATTGAGACAAATGGCTCCTACTGCCGCTGGTCATTTGGTTCAATCATTCTAGCTTAGTACGGTGATTGTACTCAGATTAGGGAAAGTGTCAAACTGCCGTACCTATAGAGAAATGCCGCCGCTACTGCTGGCCTTTTAGTTCGGCAACTCTAGTTTCTTCTTTTTGAAGCTCCTCGGCCAAAGAGAGCTTCTTTAAGACGTTCACTAAAGCTTCATGTGCTGGGAGAAGCCCAGGATAGAGCGTCGCCGCCTTTTGGTAACTGGCTAAAGCGTCTTTGAGATGATTGGGATCAGGCAACGTCATCTGCGCGTCACCCATGACCAAATAAGCCCCGGCAAAGTACGGATTTATCTCGACAGCCTTGGTTGCCTCCGCAATCGCGTCGTTCGGCTTTCCTTCCTTAAGATTGATCCTGGCCAAAAGTTCGTAAGCACGGAAATTCTTTTCGTTGCTCTCCAGTGCTCGATGAGCTTTTTCAGCAGCTCCTTTCAAATCGCCTTTAGCCAACAGGACTTCGCCATACTCATAGAGGAAATCCGACGGAGGAGTGCCAGATTTGGAGGACAAATCGACTGCTTTTTTGGCGGCTTCCTCAGCTTTACCGATTTCGTTCTTGCCTCGCCACGCCCTCGACCAACAAACAAGAACTAGTGGAGAAGGTTCCTTGGCTTTTGCATCCTCTTCCTTCAACAGGGTTATGGCTTCGTCATACCTTCCCCCTCTCAGTAGAGTATCGATGCAACTAATCCTCTGCATCTCCTTATCCGCATCAGCAAGCTTGTCGAAGGCTTCCTTCAAAGTTTTGAAGCTTGAGCTGCTCCGATCGCGCAGAGCAGCGGACTGGGCAAGCATAAGATTATCTAGGGGCGCTTCGGGCAAAGCCTTGCTCATAGCGCAAACCGTGGCGAACTGCGCAGCCGCGTCAGCGTAACGGCCCTCTTTAAATAGAAGCGTAGACAGCGATCGCATTATGTCCAGACGTGTCGGCGGCATTTTTGAGTCAGCCGGTTGGGTGAGCTGGTGCAGAGCAAGGGCAGTAACGTAACCCGCTTCCGCCTGTAGATAATCATCCGTCTCTGCATAGCAAAATCCCAGGGCCACCAGATCCGGAGTTGAATTGGGATTGATGTTGAGGGCGCGCGTATACTCCTTTTCCGCTTGCTTGAAGTTCTTTTGAGAGACGGCGATTATCGCTAGCTTTCGATGCGGCTCTGGATCAGTCTGATTAAGATTAGCCGCCTCTTTATATTGTTCTTCCGCTTCCGTGATCTTGTTATCGGCGGCAAGGGCGTCAGCAAAATACATGCGCAATACGGCATTTTTCGGATCTTTATCGACCATGCCTTTGAGAACTGTCGCCAGTTGATCGAATTTACCTCGGCGAGTCAAGAGCGCTACCAATTGGCCGTTAGCACGTTGATTGCTGGGATCTAATTTCACTGCCTCAAGCAGGTGGTTAATGGCGTCATCTTCTTTTCCAGCAGAAGCCTCCAGTGAGGCTAGCTCAGTCAGCTCAAACTTCTTATCACTACTGAGCTCGAGAGCCTTGCGCAAATCAGCGATGGCCGCATCCCAATCACCTTGATCGCGCTCAACGGCCGACCGTGTCCTGAAGTACTTGGCGTTGCCCGGTTCAAGGGCAATAGCTCGCTCGAGTTGATTGCTTGCCTCACGCAGCCGTCGTTGCTGCATATAGATCTGCGCTAGCCGGAAATAGTTACCGGCGTCCCTTGGGCTTTTCTTAATCGCTGCCTGAGCGACATCGATCGCTCCATCAAAATCGCTTCGTACCAGTTTAAGATCCACCAGAGCATTGACCGCATCCGTCATATCAGGTTCGATAGCCAACGCGCTTTCATAAGCAACTTCCGCATTAGCAGGTTGATTCAACCAGCGTTGCTGCAAAAATCCGATGGTGCGGTAACCCCAGGCAAATTCAGGCGCCAGCGTTATAGCACGCTGCGTGTAGGTGACTGCCACTGAAGCTTTGCCCTGCTTTCCCGCCAAAGCTGCAAAAGCGAAGTTGACGAATGGATCGTCCATCGAGGAAGCGGGAATGGTCTCAAGTTTTTTCTCGGCTTCGTCGAGCTTTTTCTTGCAGATAAGATCAAACGCCTGAATCAGTGTAGCGTTGACATCCGCGCCACCGGACTGATTAAAGGATTTGGCCAGAGAATCCAGGGATTGACAATCACCGCTGTACATATAGGCAAAGGCAAGCCAGGCAGTATCCCTTGTTCCATGCTTGCCAGATTGCCCTTTCAGCTTTTCCGCCAGCTCCTTGAAGGAACCGTGGTTGACCAGACGCAAATTGGCAGGATCCAGTCCCAGGCCCTGCGCCGAAGAGACCCGTTTCTTCGCTTTGCTGCTTGCCGCCGTATTTTCCTTGCCCGAAGTATCGTCGCCACGGGCCGGTGGCACGGACAGGATCACTGCCAGGAAGGTTATTCCGAGGATCGTCCTATACGCATTTACTTTATCAGTCAATTTATTCGACGCCTCGACTGACTGGCGCCTGAAATACCGATAGCTGCATGACATCATCCATAGAAATGTTTCTTAGTTTGGGACCGTCCATAATTTTACTCGCCGCGCTCCTTCGCTCCATCTGATTCATTAGATTTTCGGCACGTTCGATAATTCTGACAGGTAATCCCGCCATACGGGCAACCTGAACTCCAAAACTGCGAGAGGCACCTCCGGGAATCACTGACCGAATAAATTGAACTTGTCCATCTTGTTCTTTTACCATGACTTGATAATTGCATATCTGCGGGATGAAATTGGCAAGACCATTGAGCTCATGATAATGGGTAGCGAAAATTGTTCTTGCTCTAATTTCGGAAGCTAGAAACTCAGAGACCGACCAGGCAATGGCCACCCCGTCGTAAGTACTGGTACCACGACCTACTTCATCAAGCAAAATCAATGAGCGCTTGGTGGCTGACAGACAACATTGTGCCACTTCACTCATCTCCACCAAAAATGTTGATTGCCCCTGGGTGAGATCATCAACGGCTCCGATGCGCGTGAAAATGCGATCCACCAGGCCGATTCGAGCAAATCGAGCCGGTACGAACGATCCCATTTGAGCAAGAATGACAATCTGAGCCAACTGTCTCAGAAAGCTCGATTTGCCAGACATATTCGGACCGGTTAAGACTATGAACTGATGGTCGGAGCTATCTCCTTCTAACCTTGCATCATTGGCTACGTAAGCGCCCATCGGTAAGATTTTTTCTAATACAGGGTGACGTCCTTCCTTGATTTCGATTGATAACGAATCATCGACTTGCGGTCTTACGTATTTTCTTGCCAGGGCAACCTCGGCAAGAGAGAGAAGTGCATCAAGACTGGCCAGGTTTCTGGCGAGCTCAAGCAGCGCCTCACCGTCGCCAACAAATGACTGACGGAAAGTTACGAAAAGCTTGTACTCGAGATCGGACTGGTTTTTCTCGGCGTTGAGAATCTTCGCTTCGTATTCTTTTAACGCCGGCGTTATGTAACGCTCGGCGTTGGTGAGCGTCTGCTTGCGGATATAGTCGGACGGCACCGCTTCTCGATTGGCATGGGTTATCTCAATGTAGTAGCCGAAGGTTCGGTTGAAGTTAACTTTAAGACTCTTGATCCCGGTTTTTGCCTGTTCAGTCTTTTGAAATTCTTCGATCCATTCTTTCCCTCCACCCAATAGCGATCGAATTTCATCCAGTTCCTGGTTGTAGCCCGGCGCGAAAATGCCTCCTTCGCTCAGCTCTCGTGGCGGATCCTCAGCCAGCGCATTTCCTACGTGTTCGGCCATAGCCATGAGCGGCTCAGGAACTCGACTTAAGGCATTCAAATAGGAAGAATCGCTGTTCGCTAGTTGAGAAGCGAGGGCCGGCAAGGCAACTATAGACTGCGCAGCCGCAGCAAGTTCCTTAGGATTGATCGTGGATGAACATAACTTGACAGCCAGTCGTTCTAAATCGGCAATGCTGGCAAGAGCGCCACTGAGAACCTCCCGACGTCCCTGATGGGCGAGCAGTTCAGCAACGGCGTTCTGGCGCTCTTCAATTTCTTCTACAGAGCACAAAGGCTTAAGAAGCCACTTTCTCAGCATGCGGCCGCCCATTGCAGTCTTGGTTGAGTCAAGCGCCCAGAGCAAGCTCCCGGTAAAACTACGATCGCGAGACGTTTCCGTCAGCTCCAGATTGCGCCTGGTATTGTTGTCCAACACCAATTGTTTCGCAACGGAATAGACGGCGATGCCAGAGAATCGAGGCATTTCCGCGGCCTGGGTACGCTCCAGGTATTCCAGAATGGCGCCGGCCGCACGCACTGCCAGAGGCATGGCTTGAACGCCAAACCCCTCCAGGGTAGCAACGCCAAAGGTTTGCTTGATCCTGCGCTGGCCAGCCTCCAACTGGAAGAACATCTCAGGCCGCCCGCTCAAATGATATTGCTGTTCCAATGCTTGCGGAACATCGAGAACTTCCCTGGCAACAACTTCGTTAGCCGTGGGCTTAACAATCTTCTTGGCAGCCAGCACCTCACTTGGGGAAAGTCTTCCGAGCTCAAGGAGCAGTTCCTCTTCATTCAGCTGAGTAACAAAGAATTCTCCGCAGGAAGCCTCGACCACAGCCAATCCCCAGAGATCGGCTCCTCTGACAATGGCCGCCAGGTAATTGCTTTCTCGGGCCGGCAACAGGTGAGAGGCTAGCACCGTGCCTGGTGTCAAAATGCGGGTAACTCGCCTCTCGACCGGCCCTTTTTCCGCACCGACAATTCCGACTTGCTCACAAATGGCCACCGAGTAACCCTTCGCCAGTAATTTGGCCACATATACTTCAGAGGCGCGGGCCGGCACGCCAGCCATGGGCACCCTGCCACCTTCGAAGGAGGGCTCCGGCCGACCGGTTAAAGTAATGTCCAGTTCTCTAGCGGCGACTTGAGCGTCCTGACCAAATAACTCATAAAAATCGCCCACTCGAAAAAGCACCAGGGCTTCCGGGTGGCTGAGCTTAACGTCCTGATACTGCCTCATCAATGGCGACAGTTGGACATTTGATACGCGCGACTCCACAGCACTTACTCCCCTCAGAACTGCTCTTGCTCCATCGCCTTAAGTGGCGAATTTTCGTGCCAACTCAGCCATTGGAATCGAAACCATATTACCGTCACCATAAGCCATCGGAGAATAAGGTTCTGGTAATATGGAAGACTTGGGCTATCTATGAATTACATTTAGATAGACGCCCTGGTATCAGAAAAAAGTTCAATGAAATCAAGATGAACGACAAGATCACACAGTCTTTTGGACAAATGAAAATAATGCACGCATCAAACCGCACTCTCACAACCGCTCCTATCAGTCTGGCGTTCGCGCTGATCGCCAACTTTAGCTTCGCTCAGTTTGCCCTCTGCGAACCTGTAAGCGCTAACCCGCACAGCAAGGGCGCTGGCCAGCATGAAGCCAGTGAAAAGCCCCAAGAAAAGACACCGGAACCGCCTATTGAAAACGTGGTCAACGTCAGCACGAATGAACTGGTTGACAAAGCCCACGACTACGTAGGCAAGAACATCAAATTCAATGCCAAGTTCTTTGCCTTCAGTAGCCTGGCCCTCGATTATAAGCCGGCTCTCCGCCCATCAAAATCTTATCTCTCGTTTCTAGTTCTCCGTCCGGAAGCGCACATACCCTATTCCGAGATAAAGCTAGCCATGCCCATTCCCAAAGAAAAGGATCCTGAAAGCCAGGTACTGACTTCTCTCAAGGACGGTGATGAGGTCGAAGTAATCGGTAAAGTATTTGCCACTCCCATGGACGAACCCTGGGTCGACGTTTTGCGGCTTAAGAAACTCTCTAGCGCCGAAGATGATAAGAAGGACAAGAAGATATCTTCATCCTCTGGTGACTCCGATAAAGGCACTGCGAATCCTCCTTCCGGCATATTGGTTAAGCCAAAAGAAGGAGCACCAGTAAAGGAGCATACCGGGGAATAGCGGATTATTCCCCCGGTTAAGAACGACTCGGAGTAAGAGGAAGCAAGTCCATCAGAAAGGGAATACAACAAGCAGTCAATACTGACGTTTAGACGGGAGTGAACACATGGTCAGTGCAGAGGTGATCAGCCGAGTCGAGAGTATCTTGAGCGGCATGAACGGCAAAAACGGAATATTAGGCTGTGTTTTAGTTGCCCGCGATGGCAGCGTCATTACCCACTCCTTACCGCGCGACGTCGACACAGCGATGATCGGAGCCCTGTCCGCTACCCTTTTTGCCAACAACGATGTATCGATTCAACGCATGAATCGAGGCAATTTAACTCAGATGACCTTACTCACCGATCAGGGCATATTGCACTTCTACGATGCCGCAGGATACGTGCTAGTAGTCTTGACCTCTAAGGGCAAGAGGATAAATCTGGAAGGCTTGATCAGAGGTGTTGACGAACAAGGCAAGGTCGTCACCGGATTGCTTTCTTAGCATTGCCTTTTTTAGACGATCGACAAGCCCCGGGACGACTAATGGATACGTCACCGGTCTAACTTGTCGAACAGAGAAATCTATAGACAAAGCCGCGGCAGCGCCTATAATGAGATACACTTAAAGTATGTCTTCGTCCTGTTGGCGCCCGTTTTCCTTTGGTGCCAGGACGATTCGCAGGAGAGCCATGTCCCGCGCCAAACGGATTAGCTGGAAGTGTACCTTCCTGATATTTGCCAGCATAGGCAGTTTCGGTGCAGAGCCCGTACAAGCGGCCAGATTCACTGATCTTTCCGGAAATTGGGCGGAGAAATATGTTAATTCTCTGTCCGATCGCGGCATTATTTTGGCCACTCCCGACGGTAAGTTCGAGCCAGATGCACCGATAACCCGAGCCGTTCTGGCCGCCTGGATGGTCAAGGCGCTCGGCCTGCAAAACCAACCGGTTTCCTCCACCGCCAGCTTCAAGGACGTTCAACCAAGTGACTGGTTTTACAAACCAGTTGAGATCATCCGTCAGAACAATTACATATCGGGTTATGCAGACGGATTCCGTCCCAATCAATTTATTCAGAAGGCAGAAGTGATTGTCATTGCCTCCCGGGCAATAACTAAGTCCCAGCCGGATGAAGCAACGGTTCGAGCAGCTCTCAGCCGCTTCAAGGATGGCTTGCGGGTGCCGGAATGGTCTCGTGTCGGCATCGCTGAAGCAGCTATGTGCGGCTTTTTATCAAATCAAAAGAACCCTGAAACACTTGATGCGACAAAAATAGCGACCCGCGCCGAAGTAGCAGCAATTCTCTATCAATTGAATGAATATCTTACCCAACAGACGATCAATGATAAGGTGAACGAAGTCACCCAGCGCCGGCCGGCAGATCAGTTCCACAGCAACTTCGCTGCCAGCGCACCAGCCGACGGGCAAAACATTCCTGGTTCATATCAAGCTCAGAACAACGATCAACTTTCGGGCTCGACAGCTAACAGCTTTCCCTCTCCCCTCCTACAAGGACGTGTAGCGGTTCTCGAAGCCGGGACCTGCTTTGAAGCGAAGGTGCACAATACCATAGACTCGGGCTCTACCCAACCCGGCGAGGCTGTCGAAGCTACACTGAGTGAGCCGATCTACTCAGGCAACGTTCAAGTAATCCCAGCCGGCAGCAAAGTCACAGGTGAAATCACGAATGTGGTGTCGGCACAGCGTTTCCACTTCGGCGCTAATGGCAAGGTGGAAATCAAGTTTACCCAGATAGAAACACCGGATGGGCGGCGTTTACCTCTCTCCGCTTCAGTTGATAGCAATAAGATTCGTCTTACCGGTGGCACTACAGCCGGACGGGTTGGCAAAAGTCTAGCAGTGACAGGAATCGGCGCCGGCTCCGGTGCTGTGCTTGGTACGGCGCTGGGTGCCATCGTTGGCGGGACAGCCGGCGGACCGGTAGGTAGATCGACCGCAATGGGTGCCGTATTCGGCACCGCCCTCGGTGGCGGCGTCGGGGCGGTGGGTGCCGGTGTACGCAAGGGCTCAGAAGTAAAAATCATCGCTGGCACGGCAATACCTATCCAGCTCGACAATGCGCTGCAGGTAACGCCAGCTCGTTCTCAAAGAGGCATCCGTCAGCAATATCAACCGCCACAAAACAATGGCTCCTACGATCCAAATTCACCAGTTCAGTACGAGCAGGGTACGCTGCCGGAAGATGCCAATTGAAAGTAAATGCGGTCCGAGAAACTAGAGGGCAGCCAATCCGCCATCTACGTATAGTTCCGCGCCAACAACATAAGAGGAATCGTTAGAAGCGAAGAAAAGGAGCGTTGTGGCTACTTCTTCCGGTTGGCCAATTCGCTTCAGGGCAACCATTGACTCCATCTCCTTTGCCATAGCGTCGATTTGACTTTTTTCTATACCAAGCTTTCCAAATATGGGTGTCTCAATTGGTCCAGGACTGACAGTGTTTACTCGTATGCCTTTAGGAGCGAGTTCTGCTGCTAGAGTTCGCCCCAATGAGCGCACTGCTGCTTTGGTGGCGCTGTAAACGGAAGTGGACTCCATCCCCTTGCTGCCCGCCACTGATGCATTCAGGATGATCGAGCCGTTCTTGCCCATGAGGGGCAGTATCTTCTGGATCGTAAAAAACAAACCACGGACATTGGTGTCAAACAATTCATCAAAATGTTCCGGCGTCACCTGTTCGATAGGAACAAACTTGCCAATGCCGGCATTGGCGAAGAGAATATCGACCCTGCCGAACCGCTCTTTGACCTTGGTCGCGAGCGTTTCGATGTCCTGGATTTTCGAGGTATCGGACTGAATAGCCAGAACTTCTTTACCGAGCCGTTCCTGCGCCGCTTTGACTCGCTCGGGATTCTGCCCTGTTATGGCTACCTGAGCGCCTTCCTTCTTAAACAATTCCGCTGTTGCATAACCGATTCCGGTGGTTCCACCTGTAATGAGCGCTACTTTGCCAGTTAACTTTGCCATATTGCAGACTCCTTCTGTTAGAGATAGACGCCTAGATCGCCAGCAGCGTTCAACTATTGCGCAAGCCAGAGAAAAGTTCACTCACCCCTGAACATGCCGCCGATGATATCGCCGACAAGATTGCCTGGCTTGTCGGCCGCAGGCGTAGCACTGCCGTGCCGGAAAATTTCTTCAGCCAGATTGACGATCGGCATGCTTTGCAGCATGACTTTGCCAGGACCACGCAGAGTGGCAAGAAATATGCCGTCGCCACCAAACAAGATGTTTTTAAAGCCCTTCAGCAAGCGCACGTTGAACTGAACGGAGGGATCTTGCACGCCCACGTGACCGACATGGACCTGGAGCGTCTCGTTTGGCGCCAGCGTTTTCTCGACTACCTCGCCTGAAAGATCGAGAAAGACCCATCCCGGTCCTGTTACTTGCTGGAGAATGAATCCTTCACCACCAAATAATCCACCGCCGATTTGTTGGCGAAAGAAGATATCCAATTGCACGGATGACTGAGCGCAAAGAAAGGTTTCCTTACGGCAAATCAGAGATTCACCTGCCTGCAAATTGCGCGGGATAATTGTGCCCGGAAAGCGCGGGCAAAATGCCACCAAACCCGGTGCGCTGCTTGCGCTGAACTGGGTAAGAAAGAGCGAGGCGCCGGACAGCGAACGCATGAGCCCCTTCAAAAAGCCACCGCCCGTGTTGGTGTCCATATTTATTGACTCTGTCATCCAGGCCATCTGGTGGGTTTGGCTGTAAACCGTTTCGCCTGGCTGCAGTTGGATTTCCAAGGTCTGCAGGGTCGTCCCATGGATCTGGTGCTGCATTTTTCCCTCCTCACAGCCGAACTAACTTGGATTCCGTGGTTAACGTCTTTGTCTCTAGTCTCCACCGTAACGACGTTCACGCTGCACGAATTCACGCACGGCTTCATCGAAATGCTCGGGTGTGAAGTCTGGCCAGAGAACATCCGTGACATAGAGTTCTGCGTAAGCGGCTTGCCAGAGAAGATAGTTGGACAAGCGCATTTCGCCCCCGGTTCGAATAATCATCTCCGGGTCCGGCATGCCGCCTGTGTACAAATAGGATTCGATCAAGCGATCATCGATTTCGTCCGGCGAAATATGTCCCGACCGCACAGCGACGGCAATGCGCTTGACCGCCTCCGTTATCTCAAGGCGCGATCCGTAATTGAGCGCCACTTGCAGATTCAATCCGCGGTTATCCCTGGTCACCTGCATGGCTTTCTGCAAAGAGTTATAGAGATCGGTGGGAATTTTATCCAGTTGTCCGATGAAGGTGAGCTTTACCTTGTTTTCACAAAGTTCTGACAGTTCTTCTGCGAGAACTTTACTAAACAGATCGAAAAGATACTGCACTTCTTCTCGGCTGCGCTGCCAGTTCTCGCTGGAAAATGCATAGACAGTCAAGTATTTAAGGCCCGCAGCTCCCACATGTTGTACCAAGCGCTTCAGACTGTTAACCCCTTCACGGTGCCCGACAAACCTTGGTAATTTTTTTGCATCAGCCCAACGCCGATTGCCATCCATGATGATGGCCACATGTTTAAGCGGCAGCTTCTTTTTGTCTTGTTCGCCCAGATTTGACGGTTGTTTGGAGGTCAGTGAGCTGTTGGTCATAATCTTCCTTACAGTCGAAGGTCCATTGTAACCCCTCTGGCGTAAGATCGCCTTTGCTGCCGACTTTGCTTGCATCCTTGCTTAACGCAAAAATTACGCCGCCTGGACAGGGCGGGCGAAGCTTACTATTCTGGTCGAGGAACATTTCCTATCCCGGCAGTATTTTCCGATGGTCTTCCTACGTCCGACTTATCTCATCGATGGAGACATAACCGACATTGAGCTTAACCGGCTCAAACAGGACGGAATTAGGGGAATAATTCTCGATCTGGACAGCACTTTGATCGCCCCCAGGTCCGGGCGACTCACCGACGAGGCAGCCGCCTGGTTAACCTCAGCCAGAGCCGATTTCAAACTGGCCGTGGTGAGCAACAACACGAAAGAGGAATATTTGAGAAAAACGGCGGCACTCTTGGCAATTCCCGTATTTGGCAATGCGGCCAAACCGAGCCGGCGCGTCTTATTGAAAGTTTTGGATTCATTGGCACTAAAACCAGAGGAGTCGGTACTCGTGGGCGATCGTCCCCTCACCGACATCTGGGGAGGCAAAAGAGCAGGTATGAAAACGGTACTTGTCTATCCGCTCAAGACCATGAATGAGCCGGGCTGGATCAAATTTTTTAGGAAGCTCGAGCGCGCCTTTATCAAGGTGTGAACGCTCAAAAGGCTGTTTCAAACTGGTCGTCAACAGGAATTTTGAAGCCATCGGCTAACGAATTCGTTTGATTGGCCAGGCCGATAACGGAAATCAATTCCCCAAACATTTCTTCCGTCATGCCTTTGCTCTTCGCTGCAGCAATATGCGAGTGGATGCAATAGTCGCAGCCGTTGGTAATGCTCACCGCCACGTAAATCATCTCCTTTGTAAGGGCATCGATTTTGCCGGGCGCCATCACTTCCTTGGCATTTGCCCATACGCGGCGGAGCAGCCCGGGCTGCGTCGCTAACGTCTTCCAGAAGTTGTTCACCCAATCTGTCTTGCGCGTCGCCATGATGTCATCGTACACGGCTCTAATTTCGGGCTTAGCCTTGTTGTATTCCACCATCTTGAACATTGGCATGCCATTTCCTCCTCTTGTTTGGCGAATTACCCGCATCAGCCTAAGCGATTCTTAGAAGCAGGCAGATCTATTTTGCTCGCTTGATTGGCAAGATAGCTGAAGATCCAATCGTTGAATTCACCGGCACTCGCGTCCATAAAATTGTGTCCACCCCAGTTAAAAACTTTCAGTGTAGATCCAGCAAGCTCCGAGTGCATCTGCTTAACCTGAGGATAGCGAGCTACCGGGTCAAATCGTCCTGTAGCGAAGTGAACCGGACACTTAAGCGAGCGAACCTTGTCTCTCAGGTCAATCGAACCGAATTCGTCGGCTATTTCCTTGAGAGTAAACTCGTCCATTTCAAAAAGTGTTCGCTCTCGCCAGGCCAGTTGAGAATGTAAGCCACTTTTACGAACAGACTGTAGTACTCCGTTGTAAAACATCCTGAAGCTTAGTACCACGGCCGGTGAGACAGTACCGGGCAGACTAGCGGCAAAGATTGCCTTGAACCATTCCGGCTTTTCATTGGCTAGAAAAACGGAAATGATCGCTCCCAGGGAATGTCCAACAAAGTAAGCGGGCGTATCCAGGTCTTTCTGAGAGAGCGTCTCGCTGACATCATCAGCATGAACCCTGAGGCTGGTTTTCATCTTAGGCTCCTCTGTCCCTCCGTGCCCTCGCAGATCCAGAAGGATGCAGCGATAACCACGCTCAACAAAGAAAGGCACCTGATTGCGCCACATCTGTGAATTGGATCCGGTACCGTGAATGAAAACGATGTCGCCCTTCTTGGCGTCCGCTTTGTCCGGCCCTTCGCTTTTCGATGCGAGTTTCACCCAGAGTCAAACCCTGATTACTGCAGACCAACCGCCCTGGGAATGCGCTCATCAGCCGCATTACCTGAGAGGCCTCTGGCTGTGCTGAACACCTTAGAGTACTTCGCCGACCCGTATTCGAGGATGATTTTCGCGATCTCGTAGGCAGCCCCTGTCCTGTCCAAGTCGAACACTTTCGGTAAAGGACGAGAAAGTCGATCGGGATCGGGTTTAGCCGCTTCCACAAGCGGCACTATATCGCTCGGCTTAGTTATCGGTTTAGCCAGACCTGCATTAAGCAAGAGATCGACGTTGCCGGCTTCCTGCGGCATGGGCGGCGTAATCATGTCTATGGCAATCGGCAATCTTCGTGAAATCGCTTCGAATGTGGTTAAGCCACCAGCTTTGGTGACCATCAAATCCACAGCATTCATCAATTCTGACATCTGATCGATAAAGGGCAAGACTGCCGTCGGGATGCCAACTTCAGACGCAGTGGCAGCCGCTCTCTCACGAAGCTTGTCGTTGTGGCCGGAAAGAAAGACAACTTGCATCTTGCGGTGCACCGCACTGAGCGCCTTATAAATGGCCATCATATTGCCGCCACCGGCCCAACCGGAATTTATGCAGACCGTCAAAATATCGGGATCTAAACCGAGTTTGCGTAAGTATTCGCCTCGGTCTGCCCGGGGCTGCTTGATAAAGTCAGGATGAACCGGCATGCCTACGACGCGCACTTTCTCTTCCGGCACTCCCCAGCTAAGCAGCTTATTCTTAACCAATTCGTTGGGAACTATGGTCAAGTCTCCGTCCGGAGAGGCCCAGCCTTTCCAGATCCTCTCATTGGGATCGGTAACCACCGTGATAAATTTCGTTTGTCCTTCTAGCCCGCAGCTTTTGATCACCTTGGGTATGTACTGATTGATCATCGGATGAATGGCCACAACCACTGACGGCCGCGCCTCGCCGATGATTTTCTTTATATAAGGGGCGGTAATCCAGTAACCGAACGGAGAATCATTCGGTTTCAAATAATGAATAAGGCGATAGTAATGCTTAACGCTCGCCTGCCTGTGCCTTAAGAGCAGATTGTAGATGCCTACAAATGTACGATTAAGCGGGTGACTATTCTCGACCAGCGCATCGGTTTTGATCTGGAAGTTATTCGTCAGTTTGGTTTCTATGAGCAACTCATCGAGTGCAGCTTGTATGGCTTCAGTAGCGCTTCGGTGTCCGCCACCTGAGTTAGAGAAGAGGAGGTATATTTGGGATTTCGGCATTGAATGATAGTTGCTCGTTGGTGAATTCGTTCAAATTCAAAAGGGGACGACATCCAGCAGTTTAAACTATTAAACTGGCCGTAGGCGGAACCAGTGCGTTCCATAACTTAGCTTTAGAGAAGGCGCCTTAAATGTACCATTTCAAGAACCTTGTAAAGAAAACAGCGATTGCCTTAGGGCTCGGGTTGTGCCTTAACCAATTCGGCACGATAGCTTTAGCCGGGCAGCAATCACCAGCTCAGTCTCAAGTAACTTCTTCTTATCAAGGTAATGTAGATGCAACCAGCTACCCGCTTGTTCCACCCCTTGCCGATTGCCGCAGCAAACCAGAGTCGATCACAATCTACGAAAACGACCGAACTCCTCTTGGCGACCGTCAACCCTTTTTGCTCGTTCACGGATTGAGAGGCGAATATTACCAGGGTTTTAGGTGGAGTGAACTGAT
>PSRH01000073.1 GCA_003175915.1 Candidatus Melainabacteria bacterium
ATTTAGAGCTTCGGTAATGATCATTGCCCAGGCGACCCTGCTGCCACCGGTGCGGGCGCGGTGGTGATCGTAGCGGGCGCGCAGGTGTTCGTGTAGTTGCCTGCGTGCCTCCTCTCGTCGGGCTGGATCGGCCAATCTGGCTTGCAGTTCTGCCACCAGGCGCCGTCGTTCCGTAATTCTGTCCCGCTCTTGCTGGGTGAGAGTCTGGTCTTCGAGGCGTCGATCAAGGTGTCGAAGTTCTTCGGAAATGATATGGTCTTCCAGTTCACGGATTTGCTCGGCAGTCATCTCAGCTCCGCCTATAGCTCTTACGACCATTGTTCCATCTGCTCTGAACTCGATGCTCACGTGTTGAGTATGTAAGCCTGCCCGTGAACTGTTGAACTGTATACGGGCCAGGTGCGCCTGTTCACCTACGTGCATGGTATGGTCCATACTATGCTCTAAGTAGTAGGCAAGAAGGTTTCCGCCCACTCTAATCTCGCGCAGTCTATTAGGGTTAGTTGACTCCGTGCCCGCACGTTGAAGGGCATCGGCCCGGAAGCAGGCATCATAGAGACTGCCTAATGCTTCATTGATTTGCAGTGTGCTCATATTTCCAGAAAGCAAGGCGGCCGGCAACACAATGTGTAACTCCCTAGCACCGCCTGGACCCGCCACAACAGAGGCCGTAGCAAGAGCACTTCCTTCAAAGCTATGAACATCAGTGGAGATATGGACGTTTTCAAAAAGCGCACGTTGCTCTGGAGTGAGGGCGCCCTGGTTCCTGGCCCACTCTCGCATGAAGTCTTGGAACATTCTAGCTCGTTGCTCAGATGTTGTGACCGTTCCGTTGCGCTGAGCGTCCCTTAACTGGTCAGCAAATTGCAGGGCGTCGGCCTGGAAGGAAGTGAGGACTTCGTTATTCAATAGGGGATTGTCCTGAAATTGTCGTCGCAACGCTTCGAGCCTTGTTTCCAACTCTGTCTGGCGTGCGTCTACAGTAGTTCCAGTGAGGTCATTGAGATGCGACCGAGAGAACAAATCTGTCGGTTCTAAGAATTCTTGGCCTGTCGAGCCCCCCGGAGCAGGTGTGCGACGCAAAAGATTCCGCACCCATAGCGGTGCGTCTACAAGGCCAAATCTCAGGCCGCTCCCCAGGCGTCTTCCAATTCCACTCAGTAGATTTCTCAAAGCTCTTCTTTCTGGTGGAAGATAACCTTCCGCGAAAAGCCATGGTATTAAAATAGGAGCCCACCGAGCATAGGGCACGTAAGGCGCTATAGCACCCCAGGCCCTTTCCAACCACCTTTCAAGGAATCCTCCCCCGGTATTGGGGTCAGTAGGATGTGGATTGGTTTCTCGCCTGGCAAGCACTTGCGTCCAGGTCGAGGTACCTACATATATTCTGTCTGAGGCATTCCCCCCTCGTTCGTCTGTGAAAACAAGCTGAAGATAGTCTTCGCTACCGTTTTCAAACGGGCGATGAAATTCCATTCGCACAGGTCGCCCGTTGACCCGAATGTTATGTTCCGTGATCCATCGATTAATATCATCAACAAGTGTGGGAGGTTGCCCAGCGGCGCCAGGTTCCCGTGTACCTGGTGGTTGTCGACGCCAGGCTTCTCTGAAATCTTCAGCGTCGGTGATCAATTCCTGTTCACTTCGGGTCCTGCCGGCACCAGGTCTCTCATTAGTGGCAAAGGTCACCATGTATTCTGCGAAGGTGCGAGCGGGATTGGCGCCCACCGGAGGAGCAATAGGGTTTGGCGGTGGATCGCCACCGGCCACCATCGGCGGAATCTCGATTCTAACCGGCAACGACCGATCTACGCCCTCACGTTGTTGAGTGTACGTGCCCGAAATTATCCATGTTTGTTGATTTGGCGCGGGCGCGCGAGCGATAGTCAGTTCGTAGCGGCGACCTGTGCGGCCAGCAATTTCGTTGACGATTTCCATTGCGTCCCTAAAGAGCCGTTCTGGATCTGCGGCTCCCCTCAAGAGACGTCGAATCTCGTTCATCGCAGCTTGAGCGTGTCCCGGCAATTGGTCAGGAGGTCTGAGCGCGTTATCGACCACGGTCGAACTAGTGAACAATCTTTGGCAATACTGCATTATGTGCCCGGCCAGCTGACGCGCGGTATTGTCGTTTTCTGGTTGCTGAAAGGCACAGAAAACCTCATGCTGTTCCAACTGTTGGGCCAATACCGGAGGCACCCAGCATTCTAAAGCCAACTGAGGGTTGCCGCCCGTGTTAAGCAGCTCACGTGCTGATTCAAAATTGCTTCCATTGCCATTAGGGAGACGAATCTCTCTCATAGGAATCTCCTCAGCTTCGAACGTCGCCATTAACTGATTAAACTAACGTCGCAATGATAGCCAACCAACCTGTGCAACACCTGGCAAGTCGGTCGAGTATTCGGAAGGAAAGGGACATAAATTCATGTCGGTCAGGATTTGCACAGGATGGTTTCTTACCCTGCTGATTATGTCTCTATGGCGTAGAAAAAGGTGATGTTGCACACGAATCCAAAAGTTAGAATTACGGAAACCACCTCAGTGCAATCGGGCTTTGTCATATTTCTTCTTGCGTTAATCCCTTTTGTCGGCATGCCTCAGAGTGCTAACGCTGATTACGCATCGGGTGGTAGCACTACATTGAGAACGCCACTTGTGCGCAGTGCAAGCCAGGGCGAGCGGAGGCAGATAGTGGCACCGGGTGTACCACCACCGGCTGGGAGTGGCCCGAACCCTTCTCCGTTAGTACAGGGTGACGCAGTACCACAGCCCCCTCCGACTGGACAGGCTCAGTCTCCACCTATAGGTGGAAACTGGTTTCAACAGCAGCCAGAAAGAGTCGAGGAACCAGGTAATTTTGGTCGCTATAACACTGAACGTACGCGCACAAGAGACGGATCTGGAGTGAAGATGGTCCTTCCCGACGGAGCACCAGCCCGTGCACCGAATGCCAACGTGACCAACCAGCAACTAGAGCAATACCAGAACCAACAATATCCGTATCCCGGCTACGCTGCGGATGGACCGATCTATAGAAGGGTAGTGCCAACAGCGACAGGCTATAGAGTCGAGAATACACAATCCAAGTACATTGAAGATGATGTACCGGGCCAAGGTCGCCCAAGGTATCAGCCAGATGAGCGCTGGCTAAATCTTGAAGAGACACGATCTCCCCTACCCACCGTAAAAATGTTTTGCGAGATGCTAGTCATACTCGGGGTGGTTTTTGCTACCGTGCAGTTGGGCTTTGCATCCTACGCGGTGGTATTAGGACATCCGCACAGTGGACAAAGAGTAATCGGTACAGCGGCAGGTTTAATTCTTCTTTTGATGGGCTATTCGATCTATAAAATCGTCATGATCAATGCATTTAGGTTTAATGGTCGAACAACTGAAACTGCGAGCACAAGGCCGGAGCGAGCTCAGGTTCCCTTGGCTCAAGCAAGCACTCCTATTACACCTCCTCAGCCTGCCGGTACGCCCCGCTCTAATTTACCGGTTTTGCCCTTTTATAATTCGAGGGTGCCACGCTAACATTGGCCGGGTATGATTGCTGAACGAGTGTACTGAGTCGGTCCAGGATCGTTTAAGTGCCAGAGCTATTACGGTGGAGCGATAAGCTCGATCCCACGTCCGCTAACATTGACTCGAGTATCATTATTGGGGGCGAAATTCCGATTGTACATGTCTTCCACGTAGTCGACATTCGCGCAGGCGTTAGGTCCATATGCCCTGTTAACGGCGATCAAAGTGCTGACAAAATTTCCGTTGGTGCGCAAAGTGTCTACATCTGGGCAGATTGTACGAATGCCAGTACCGTTAGCGTGTAAGTATCCACGTATAGCCTCGGTGTATTGTCCCATCTCAGATGGTCTGAGAGTGTTTACGCCAGGAAGGTTCGCTACTTCTACCCTCTCTCTGTCGTTTAGGGGGATACCAGCTTCAATGAGGTGATGGACAAAGCTCTTTACAGGCCTGACGTCTGGCGCGTGATGTGCATTTACAATATGGAATCCAGCGACGTCTTCCCGACCTACACTGCCAACGCTATAACCATAATTGGTGCACATCTCGCGAACCTCACGCACAAGTGCAGCTCCGTGACCCCTGACCTCCTCTGGACGAAAGACATCGACGACCTGAGCAACGTATGGTGCGTAATCAGCGAAATTTCCGTGTGATGGATCGCGCATTTCCCTCGGTAATGCTCCCACAGCTGCTACCATTGTCGGGCTATGAATGTCGCTGGGCGCGCAGCCTATTGCTTCCATTGCCTGAACTGAATTAGCTACTCCCTGTACCGCATTAGCATCAATAGCGCCACCAGCCGGAATTACTCTTCTGACAAACTCGAGTGCTTTGGAAGCTTCTCTAAAGCCCAGTCGATCCATGATCACTCTCACATTGCCGGTCATATTCACTAGATCTGCTCCGCCTGGTGCGTGCGCTTGGTCGGTGACAAACTGCTCACCTATAGCCACGAGTACGGCAGCATCTTGACGTGGCAAGTTCTGAACTCCGTGCGAAACAATGCTGACATCCGATGAACCGGTAGTCGTCTGGACAAAATCAACCGCTAAGCCTCCCACAATGGCACGAATATCCGGCGCCAATCTGCTAAAGTCTTGATGGGCAGCGGCACTAAGCGTGATAGTGTCCAGCGACGCAGCCGGAGTGGATCCTGTCAAACCAACTGTTTGCAGGATAACAGCCTTTGGTGGGGCACCACCATGGTCTGCTTCATAACGGGTAAGTACTTCATATTCCCTTTGACCTATCGAACGAGGATCTCGTAATTCTCCGGTTCGCACAAATCGTGCCACTCCGTCGACGGTGTCCCGATATTGCCCTTGGGGAGCAAAGGTGACGCAATGGGCGGCTGATGCCATCAAGATTGGATCACCTACTTCTGCAGCACTGTATCCAGCAAATGTTTCTATGATTTCAGCGTCTCTAAAACTTGCGGAAGGCATTCGTACAGTGCTCATTCGAGCTATGGCGGTACCAATGTGGCCAACATCCAAACCTGATCCAGCGTTTCCGCAGGCATCCACGGCCTCATGGAAGGTAAAGGTGGCGTTTGCCTGCCTGCCACCAAAGTGTCCTTGTCCTGCCAAGGAGCGGCCTCCGCGCACATCAGCTAGCGAATAACGTATGCCGTGACTGCGTCCGAGTGTTGCGCTTTCCTGGAAGGAGAGTACATCCTCCGGTAGGATTGGATTATTATTGATGAAATCGATTTGCGGATCTCCGCCAGTTAAACCTGCTACATTGCTGGATGCTAACCGGGTCGCCAGTGCAACTACGTTGGGGTCATTGGCGGCTGGTGCATTACCTCCGGCCGGTGTTAAGTAATCTTGTGCCATACCAACGCAGGCGCTGGATACGGCAAAAACACCATTGCCGGCTCTTGCCGGTAGCATGTTATCCCACTCACTTCTACCGGCAACCGCGAAAACGACTGGATCGAAATCCGCGCTTGCTCCTGCGGCGCGCACTCTCAAGCAAGCGTCTTTCTTTACGCCGAAACCGGCTGCTTTAGCTCGTTGAGCAAGAGCCATACTTCCTCCATCAATTTCACCTGCTTTCCAATCTCCAGTCTCAGGACTGAGCATTTCTGCGATGAGTCCATCGTCACCTGCACTGCCGGGATTGTTGAACCCAGCAACCTGGGCCGCCTTCAGCACCCCGTAAATTCTCTGCGGAGTGAGCGTCGGATTGGCATCAGTATGGGTTCTAGCCAGTTCGTAGAGTTGTCCCGCCCGTGGCCCGTCTGCGTTTAGTAGTTGTGCGGAAGCCTTTTGCTCGTTCGCCGCTGCGATGGCCGCTGCCGCTGTGGCAAGTTTCTCCGGTACAGTGCGGGAATCATTTTTGGCGGCCTGTGTACCCATCATAGCTCTGAGGCGGCCTAGCGCCTGGTCTTCTTTTATACCTAGAGTGCGCGCTGTATTTTCCGTTTCGTTGGCCCAGGCTTCCCACTCTTCCGGGGTTTGAGGTTGTTCGTCAGCCGGTGCTCCTCGGAATCCGACCCCAACTGCCGTCAGAGACTTTTGCCTCTCCGGGGTTGATTCTTTTATTCTCTTCGCCAGGGCCTCGGAGTACTCGGGCGTTCCAGGTGTATAGCCGGCCGCTTGCAGCGACGGACGCGTGGCTTGCTCAAGTGCGTGGAATGCCGAGTTGAGCGCTTGACCTTTCAGTCTTGAACCTTCGGGGCTCATGGCATAGCCTAACGTAGCAGCGTTGCGAGGCAGGTGGGCGCCATCGACGTTTTCTGCTGCTCGCCGGAAATTTGGGTTGAACGGTGAATTGGGTAACCCGTCATCCTGCATGGCAGAGAGCAATTCTTCCAACCTCTCAGGAGTCATATCACCGTACATCTCTCTAAGAAGAGCCGTGGCAGCGTTGCCCTTACGACCATCAACAAGAGCATCTGCGCCCTGGGTGGCCATTTTATTGATTGCCTGATTGAACAACTTTTCTTGGTCTGCCATGCTTGTCGAACGCAGTGGATCGGGTGCCCAGCCCAACTTTTGAGCAAGCCTTCTGCGGAAACCCGGATTGCGCATGAGCTTCTGAGCCAGGGCTGCCTTAAGATATGACTCAGCTCGTTCCTTAGCGGTCGCATCTTGGTTATTTGTGAGACCGGTTGCACCTTTGGTGCCATCGTGCTCGATAGAGTT
Source organism: Candidatus Melainabacteria bacterium (assembly GCA_003175915.1). Taxonomy (GTDB): domain Bacteria; phylum Cyanobacteriota; class Vampirovibrionia; order Obscuribacterales; family Obscuribacteraceae; genus PSRH01. Next base: position 6,678 of record PSRH01000073.1, read on the forward strand.
GGCGTCTCCATCTGTGACGGCGAATTGTCCCCTGTTTTCCTGATCGGCCAATTCTGCTATCGCTGATTCGATTGATTGTTTTTCGGCGTCGGCATTGCGAGCGTCAAAGCGATTCTTTCCTGTCTTTCCACGAGGGGACTCGCCGGTAGGAGGTGCCGTTCCTGTTGCCAGAGGCTGTCCTCCGCCAGCATTGCTCGCCCTCGTGGTTGCTTTTGCTCCCGGATCTCCTGTCTTAGCAGTTCTGGTCGCGCTTGTATCTGTAGGACTAGGACCTTTCTTTTTTGGCCCTGGTGTGGGGGTGCTTCCACCACCTAGATCAGAACCGGGCGTCTTAAGCTCTGAACCTCCGCCTTGATCGCGAGATTTAGATTTGCTCTTGCTAAGGTCCGTCGAATCTTTATCCCGCCATAAGCCTTCAGTCCATAATTTTTGTCCCGCCTCTCCCAATGCCGCTCCTATTGAAGAAAACCCTCTTAATGCACTCAAGGGAGTAAGAAAAGAGGAGGAGTGACTGATCTGGGCTTTGGCAATAAAGTCCGGTACCTGAAGCATGATTTGCAGAACACCGAGTAGCATGATGAAGTCGCTCCAGATTGTATTCTCGCCAGACGCAAGAATGACAACGACTAACCGCAATAGTCCTGCCCAAACAAAGGTCCACAGGCTGACTTCAACGCACGATCTCATAAAACCAATTGCTACTTTTTCCGTATCTGGTGCTGCGAAAAACACCAAGAAAATCGGCGCGAACATGAATTGCGCCAACATTACACCGGTCTGGATCGCTTTTAGGATTATGAGATGCACCAATTGATAAATGGCAACGAAAAAAACAAAGAAACCCAGGAAATAGCCTACTGTGCGTGTTGCTGCATTGACGACAACGCCAGCCACCGGACCAGCGACTCTGAATACTTGTCCCAAGATTATGAGTAATTGCCCCTGTGCCGCTATTCTACTGAGCCTTCGCATGGCCTGGACAAAGGAGACCGGATCGATGCTGCGAAAGACATAATCGATCATTTCATTGCTAATCTGAATCAGGTGATAACTAATTACCGGCCAGAAAACAATCAGGGCAGTCGTTGCAATCAGTCGGCCCACGGCTCCCATCAGTGATTGCCCATTCTGCCAGGCTGCATTCTTCCAATACTTCCAGATTGTGAGAATAAAGAGAAGCAAAAGCAGGCTAACGGCAATTGCCCTGATCACGGCAAATCCTTGTCTTACTCCGATCTTCACACGCGGGCCGACAAAATCATATGGCACTGTAAGTGTGCCAACCCCACCAGAGGTTACGGTTTCGTCGTTTGCACTATATCTCAATGCAAAGGGAACTGTATACGTCCCGTCGTATGGCGAGGCGACGTTCGGATTATGTACGAGTGAGAATACGTAAGGAGTCAAGAGGTCAAATAGATACCTCATAATTTTGTCGACCAACTCACCCAGAAGATTTACAAGATTGTCAAACCAGTCCGTATGCGGATGGTCGGCGCTGGCATTAGGCGTGGGCGCTTCCGCCGCTGCCGGAGTAAATCTGACTTGCCTGGCAGCATCTTCCATGCCTCGCTCAATATTTCTGACCCGCGTCGCATTTGCTTCGGTATCGGGTCGGAGTCGACCACCTTCCACCGCCGGGAAAACTGTGACAGGGTCTCGAGGTTCTCGGTACGCTGCAGAAGCTTCATGCGGATCAGCGACGGTGATCGCAGTCAGCATGAGGCAGGCCGCGATGAGCGAGCGGAAGGTTAGAGGCGATAGTCTTTTTCGACTAGCCGGAAGTTTTAAGCGCTGAGTCTGTAATGTTTGCACTCCATGGATCCCCGCAAGTTTCGCTGTTCACGACCATCTAGCCTCGACATAGGCACTAGCGATAGTATGTCCGCGAGTTGTTGATTGTCTGACAAGACACCGCGTGTAATGCGGGTTATACGCAGATCGTGCGCCTTATGAGGTGGTTGAAACCGATCCCTGTTGGTCAAGATTTCAACAACTTGATCTGTTAATGGAAAACGCTCGCAACGGACAGTACATTGTCGTACTGTCCG
>PSRH01000133.1 GCA_003175915.1 Candidatus Melainabacteria bacterium
TCTCGCCGCCTCCACCATTTACTTTTCCAACAGTGTACGAAGTCCGTAATTTGGCCTGCACAGACCCAAAGTTTGTGATTGCATTTTCGGTCGATCACGGTAGACGTTAGGCTTCCGTCTGCTCTGCCTTTTGCGGCATAAGAAGCACACAGCCGATCATTACCACTGCGATCACCAACGAAGCGGTATATCTGCTTAATTCCATGCCACCGCTGGCATGCGGCTTGTCAAGGAAATCGCCCAATGTGGCGCCAAGCGGTCTTGTGAGGATGAATGCCGTCCAGAACAATATCGTGTGCGATGTTTTGGTCCAGAAATATAGGCCGGCAACAATCGCCAAGCCCGCGGCAAATAAAAGCGCTCCACCCTCGTATCCAAGCCCGAGACCTGTTTTCGGATCTGCAACCCAGTCACCAAGAGCCGTGCCTAGAGTTTGTGAAAACATGATTGTGAGCCAGTAAAACACCTCTGCTTTGCGCGATGTTATTTTCCGGATCGAGACAGAGCCTTGTGACCAATACCAGGTTCCAAACGATGCCATTAATAGCACGACCAATGTGATGGAACCGCCTAAATAGCCGATCCCCAGCGACCGATCGAAGAAGTCGGCTAGAGTCGTGCCTGCCGTGGTGGTGGCGACAATTACGGACCAGAAAATCAATGGGTGGAATCGTCTGGACATTACTTGGCACGCCACTGCGACCAAGAAAATGCTCAGAAAGATTGAACTGCCGACCAGATAGCCTAGATTCATCGACATGGTGACGGCGTCGCCAGCCGTTTCACCCAGTGTCGTGGCTAGAATCTTTATTAGCCAGAAGGAGGCGTTGACCTCTGGTACTTTACTCTCAATCGGTTGGACCGGCTGTCTGTTTACGGTCAGGGTTGACTGGCTAGCCATTGCATTTACCTCGGCGGCATATATACTCTTGTGACGCAACGGATGACCTTAGGTGCCCGCGACTCAGAACAGATGAGTACAGAGAAGTCAGAAATAATCAAAGCCATAAACAAGCTCGGAGGTAGCGTCACAGCGGCCGATGTTGCTACGGAGACAGGGCTGTCTCCAGATAAAGTCACTGAGAATTTGAATTTGATCGCCTCAGAAACAGGTGGGAGCTTGCAGGTCTCTAAGGATGGCAATATTGCCTATGCCTTCCAACCCGGATTTGCTGCGACGTATTTAGCACAAGGGCTTAAGCTGTTTGGCCTCACCGTTCTGAACAGAGCTTGTAAGATTGGCGATTTTCTTTTGAGAATTTCGTTTGGTCTTGGACTCTTACTTTCATTGGGCTTGATTCTATTAATACTGATGCCGTCGTTTTTAGGAGATCTCTTTAGCGCGGAAGCCGGAGCACTGTTCGAAGGGAAGAGCAAGAAGAAAACGACGAAAAAGACAAAGGATAAGGCACCGGCGACAAAACAGGCCCAGTTTGAACAAGCAGCGCTGAAGTCTAAGTTGTCTTTGCAACTAAATTCTCTTACTAGCTTCTTTCTAAAGTGCTTCTCCTTTCTTTTTGGCGATGGCGATCCGAATAAAGGTCTAGATGAGGACAAATGGCAATTGATTGCTCGGACGATAAGAGCGAAAAAGTACGCGCTGACTTCTGATGAATTGTCTCCGTTTACCGGTGGCAAGCCCGGGGACGAAGATGCCGTCCTTCCGGTGCTGGTGCGCTTCAATGGCACCCCGGAAGTTACTGACTCGGGCAACATCGTCTATGTTTTTCCTTCTTTGAAGACGGCAGCAGCAGATGCGCAGCAACAACGCTTGCCGGAAAATCTCGAGGAAAATGCCTGGCATTACTCAAAATATTCCCAGATGGATCTGCAGCCCGTGAAGATTCTTGCCCTGGTAAATCTTTTAGGCTCATGGGCACTTTGGTTTATGAGTTTCTCCGGGCGGGGATGGCACTTTCCGCCACCTCTGCTGAGCTTTCTGGTTATCTATGGAACCGCTTTTTTTGTATTGCCTTTGACACGCTATGGGATTTTGCAAAAGAAGAATATTGCCATTGCTCAGCGTAATGAGGAGCGCCGTGCATACGCAAAACGTCTTAAGGCGCCAAAGAAGGAACTAAAAACGAAACTGGCTGAAGCGTCGAAATTCAAATCGGAGACAAGTCGCATCGAAGCTGGAGACATTGTCTATACCACTGATAAGAGCCTCCTCGACTTACCTGACCACGTGGATGAACAATTTAACGATACCGGCAAGACTGCTAAATCCTGAATTGTCTAGCGCACGAGATTGGCGAGATTTATACCGTAACGGGCGGCGTTTTGCTTCATATAAAATTCGCGCGACTCGACGGTTTTGCCGGAGACGGACGCAGCCAGCATATCTAGAAATGTGTGCCAACCCATGGCGTTCTGTTTCTCGAAGCGCTCGAGAACCGGCAAGTGATCAAGAATCAGTCGAACCTCTTTCCCTTGCTCTTGAAGTTTGAAACTGACGTATGATTCAGGGTAGTCCGACTCTTCTTGGCCAGGAGCGAAGACGTTCCAGGTATAAGTAAGACGGCGGGGCGGATACCATTGCGTGATAACTCCGCGCACATGACCATCCATAAATTTCACGGCGCCACCCATACGCGGCTCGATTACGGAGTCGCCAAACCAGGCGGGTAATTTCTTGGTGTCAACAAGAAATTCCCATACACGATTGATTGGTCCAGGAAAATTGCGTTCAAAGCGCACTGCCGATTCTTTTCTGAATTGGGCTTCTTCATTCATGACCCTTGCTTTCTCCGTTGCTATAGCCGCGCTTGCGGCAATCAGGCACAAGCTTATCCACACGATCTTCACGCATCATAACTACTCTGGGAGCTGGTTGAGGGGGTAACATGATTATGAAAAGACTAACATTAACGCTATTGGCAGTTGCAACCAGCTTGGCCACAATGGCGTCCACGGGTGCAGCAGCGCTCGCCGATCACCATGGCTGGGGCGGCTATGGCTTCGGACATCGCTGGGCCGGTGGATATGGTTGGGGACGACCCTTTTATGGCGGCTGGGGCAGAAGTTATGGTTATTATGAACGACCCTACTATAGTGGCTGGGGTCGGAACTATGGTTGGGGTAGCTACGACTATGGCTATCCATTCTTGCGCTTCCATCATCATCACCACTGGTGGTAATTGAGGTTGCTCACAGCTTTGGCTAGTGGGAGGGATGGCTTGATGCCACCATACAACCCTTTGTGCAGGTAGCCCATGATCACTATCGATTGGCGTGCTGGCTAATACAAATATCAGCGAACATGCCACGGAGGTGATTATGGTTACCTGTTACTTGCGTTACGTGATTGATCCTTTCAAACTCCAAGAATTTGAGGATCATGCGCGCCTCTGGATTTCACTGGTGGAAAAGCTCGGCGGCAAGCATCATGGCTATTTCTTACCACCTGAAGGAGCGAACAATATTGCCCTTGCTCTATTCACGTTTCCCAGTTTGGCCGAGTACGAGCAGTATCGCCTTAAGTTTAAGTCGGATCCAGAATGCATTGCGGCAAACAAATATGGAGAAGAAACGAGATGTTTCTTGAGCTACGAACGCTCCTTCTTTCGACCCATGTTTGAGTAAGCATCTAGCACGTGGCATGCTTAATTAGTGGGACGCAAAACAGTTCGGCAAGTGTCCTATACCGGGCTCGACTGAGTCGCGGAAGAACACTAAGATGTTTATAAAGTCGAAGCCGGATCTTTGAGGAAATCGCCATGCGGGCAGGCCACACGCCTGAAATCATAGATAAACTGTTTGGGTTCTCTTGCGAACTTGCCACTACTTTCTGGCATGATTTAACAAGCGCCTTTTCACCGCGCCAATGGAAAGAGTGTACAGAGGTCCTCAGCAGAACGAATACACGTAAAATGTTTATCAATCTTATGCCTTTGATACCGCAACTAGTGGTGTTCTATTTGGTGCTTTCGCCGAAAGTGGCAATGCCCTTATATAACAAACTTATGTTTTTCCCTATGAAAGAAGGTGAGTACGACGTCAAAACTGTTGCCGGGGTGTCGAAAGAAGATTGCTTTTTTTCTTCAGCAAATGGTCGAAAGCTTCACGGTTGGTATTTTGCTGTTCCTCAGGCACGGGGCACTGTGCTGATCAGCCATGGTAATGGTGGTAATTTGACCTGGCGGGTTCCACTATTTGAGATGTTCATTCGGTCCAAAGTTTCTGTTTTCATTTATGACTACCAAGGCTATGGCTATAGTGAAGGCAGTCCGACGGTCGATAATATTTGCGAAGATGGCATTGCTGCCTATGATTTTTTGGTGCAGAAGAAAAACGTACCGCCGTCCGAGGTCATTCTTTATGGTGAGTCGTTAGGAGGAGCAGTTGCCTGTTACACTGCTGCCCGAAAGCAATCAGCTGGATTGATCCTTCAATCAACGTTCTCGTCTCTGCCTCACATAGCCGGACAGAAATTACTTCACTTAAAGCTCTATCCTCAATTTTTCTATCCCCAAAACACCCTGGACAACGTTGCGGTTTTGAAAAGTCCGCATCCTCCGCTCCTGATCGTGCACGGTCTAAAGGATCGGATAATTCCTGAAGGCGAGGCGGAGCTTTTGTTCCAGGGTGCCTGCGAGCCGAAGAAAATTGTCCGGATCGCCGAGGCCAGTCATAATGATTTGCTATCGACATATGCGCCCAACCTGAATCAGGCCTTATCGGAGTTCGTCGAGTCTGTATTGTCTAAAAGTGCTTCGACAAGTGCTTCGCCCAACCGTTAGACTTGCCCTATTCGTTCAATGACCTAAACTTATGGTGATGCTGGTCACGGGAGGGTGGTAGTTGTCGCAGCCCGACACTAAAAGCATTGAAGAATTGATTACAGGGTTTTACCACTGCTTTCAATTCGAGCCTGGTCGTCAGCCGGACTACGAAGAGCTGCGCAAGATTTTCCATCCCCAGGCCAGAATCACGCCTCCAATTGCCGACACAGCCGGAACCTTGAGGTCCCTGAGCCTGGACGGGTTCCTGGGCTATTGCCGTGAAAGGTTCAAGGACGTAGTTCCCTCGGGCGGCAAAGAATCACAGCTCTCATCAGAGATCAAAATCGCGGGAAATGTGGCTCAAGTACACAGCCGTTATGAATTCGTGGCCGGCTACGCTGGACCAACAAGACGCGGTACCAACTGCTTTCAATTGGTGAGCGACGCAAATCGCTGGTGGGTTATGGCTTTGACCTGGGATAGGGATAAGAACTGACTGGGCTACTGGGTCGATTCGTGGTCCGTGGGGCCACTGGTTATGTTTGAATTCCAGGATTCTTTATCGATCTTCCAGGTGCCGTCTTCACGAACTAACGTGACAGTACCAGCCGTTTTTTCGGTGATGCCCCTGGGGGTAGATTGGGCACTGTTGTCGATCAGCGAGAGCGTCGCCTGATCCCCATCAATCTTTTCGGAGGTTACTTTTACGGATTTGGGCGTGAACTCCTTGATAAGACCGAACATCTTCGGCTTCATGTCAGCAGGAGTCTCATCTATCTCTTTGGTCACCTTCTTGCACATGTACGGTTCCACGGCATCAACAGCGGTGGCGGTCGACAGGGCGCTGTGATACTGCATGTAGGTGTCTGTAGGAGAAAGTTGCTCCTCCTTTGCAGATACCGAGATTGTGCATAGCAAAATACCTAGAATGGGCATAATGGTGAAGCGCATATGAAACCCCCGATGCAAAGTAGGCGATGTGGCATATGAGGATAGATAGTTCAGCCTGCCAATTCAAGTCACCGGCGACCGGAATGCGGTCCTGGTTGTCAATAATGGGCTGGCATTTCATCTTAAGTTATGCTAGTCGTTGAGGCCTTGTTGGCGTGGTTTTAAGGCGGTGCGCGACTTACGTTTCGTTCTCTGAAACGGGCACAATACCTTATGACAGATAGTCATTCGCAAACGCGGGGGAAAACAGCTCTGGCAATGGGTAGGCGGCAACTGCAATCCATCCGGATTGGCGAACTACTTACGAGCCTGGGACTGGTCAGTACTCGAGACCTGAACGAAGCTTTGCAAATAAGTCGGGACACGGGTTTGCCGGTTGGTCGGGTGCTTACTCATTCCGCCTTTATTACAGAGGCCCAGCTGCAAGGGGCGTTGAAGGCGCAATCGCTTTTGAACGACGGTCTTATAACTATGGACCAGGTGGCGCGAGCCATGGACTTGAGCATCTTAAACTCCCTGCCGTTCGAGGACGCCCTTGTCAAAACGGGCTGGGTCGATCGCGGTCGTGGCTCAAGCAAGCTCGGCGAACTCTTGGTCGGGGCGGAATTGACGACCGAAGAGCAAATGGAAGGAGCCTTGCGGCAAAGTATAACGACCGGTTTGCCTATGGGCAGGCTGTTAGTTTTATCAGGGGTTTTATCTGACTCACTGTTGGCGGCTGCCTTAACTGCTCAGATTCTGGTTCGTGATGGCAAGTTAACCAAAGAAGATGCGATTGTCAGCCTGAAAGCGGCCAAAGGACGTCAGGTCCCTATTGAGGTCCCCCTTGCCGAGAAAGGTTTCTACGAATTACCTTCCCGAAAGGGTGTGCGCCTCGGCGATTTGCTTGCGGCTTCCGGATTGGTGTCGGAGTCGGAAGTGTTGAGCGCGGTAGAAGTCGGACTTTTGGAACAAAAGCCCATCGGTCAGGTGCTCGTTGAAAGAAGTCCGATTTCCGAAACGGTATTGGAAGCGGCGCTCAAGCTCCAGAAGGAAATTGCTGCCGGTAAGGTGCAAATGGATCAGGCCGCCCAGGCGCTCTTCCTCGTCCATGCTGATGGAATTTCCTTGCAAGCCGCCATGGCCAAGATGCAGACGCTAGCGCCCAAAAAGGACGGCTCACCGCCTCTCGCCCACTTTCTCAGGCTGGTACGTAGTATTACCAGCGATGACATAAAGACGGCCATGGAGTACGCCATAAGGGATCCGGACATCTTTACGCAGGTGAGTGTTAAGTCCGGGATTCTGGACGAGAAAACCATCAAGATTGGCCAGGCGTGCGAGGAGTTGATGCGCAAAGGAATTCTCACCCTGGAACGAGCCTGCATTTTGTTTGATTACGCCAAGCGCAAAGATTTATCAGTCGAAGCCGCCATGCAAGAGCTGAGCTGGCATCAACGAGACGGTGAGCTGCCGCCGCCACCCAAGGAAACCGATGGCCAGGAATCGGACGCTGCTCAACCATTGGCCATATGGGAGGAATTACGCAGTTCAGCCGAAGAAGCTTCGTCAGTTGGCGATGCCCTCAAGGCCGAGGATTTCTGGCGTCAAGCCGTTAAAGTAGCTCAAACCTTCGGCGAAAGCGATTCAAAATACACCTTTTCCCTGGATTGCCTGGCTGATTCATTATTTCAACAGAGAAAATACGAACAAGCCGAAAGGTTATACAAGAGGGCTTATGAGGTCAGAGTTAACACTTTAGGGCCGGCTCACATCAGCATAGCCACCAGTCTTAACAATCTTGCCAAACTGTACTATTTCGAAGGCCGCTATGATCTGGCGGAGCCGCTTGCCCGCGAGTTTGTCGTCATGTGCCAGCGGCTATACGGTGCCGAACACCCTGATGTTGCTTGTGGCATTCACAACCTTGCCACTCTCTACCATACCAGCGGGCGCTACGACCAGGCGGAAGTTCAGTACAAGAGGGCAATTGAAATTTGCGCCAAGAGCATCGGTCCCGAACATCCGGCGACGATACGGTTATTGAGAAGCTATGCCAGCCTCTTAAAGGCGACCGATCGAGCGGAGGAGGCGGAACGTCTCGATGTCTACGCGCAAGGCGTGATTACAGGCAGCTGGAAAGTATTGTCCATACCGCCGCACGAAATGCTTTCGGAAGGGCCCACAGAAGCAATCAAAGAACCTGAGCCTGTCAAAGAAGCCTGAAGCGATGTTTGAACAGTGGCGTGGTATCACATCTGGTGAAATTTTAAGAAAACCGTGGGCGCAGCCGTTCAAACTTTGTGGATTCCCGGTACGGACCGGCCCGATCAATGCCGTTAGGGCTTTGAAAGGGGGCTTAACGGGGAACAAATAGGGAAGCACTCCCCTTTGGGCGATAGGAGAATTCCCGGTCATATGTTCGAACCACGCGCCACTGATGAGGTAATGAATTGCCCTCACTGCGCCGAAAAAATAAAGCGTGGCGCCATTCTCTGCAGATTTTGCGGCAGGGGGCTGTCCAAGGAATATTTTCGTCCGTGCCCGTATTGCCAGGAAATGATCCGCAATGAGGCGGTGCTATGCCGGTTCTGCCGCCGAAAAGTTGGCTTCGCAGAATTTACCGGGCTAAAGGATGTCGGGTTGGAGGTAAGCCATCAAGAAAGTCTTGGTGTTGAGCCGGCGCTGCTCGTTCCTAAAACAGCCAGCGGTACTACGGGCAGCTGTGGCAAGGACAGTGAAGACATACTGAGGGGGCTTTCGTCCGATGATCCTGTACGCACTTATGTCGCCCAAATCAGTCATATTCCCGTGCTTTCGGGAGAAGAGGAGCTTGAGCTTGCCCAGCGCGAAGCACAGGGCGGCGAAGACGGTGCCATAGCCAGGCGTGAATTGGTTCAAGCCAATCTCCGTCTGGTTGTATCGATTGCCAGGCAATATGCCGATCAGGGAGCGCCCATGCTCGAACTCATCCAGGAGGGTAATGTCGGCCTGATTCGCGCCACGGAAAGATTTGACTTGGCGCGAGGATTTACCTTCAGTACCTATGCCACCTGGTGGATTCGTCAGGCGATCACGCGCGCTTTGGCGAAAAGGGCAAGAAGCGCCCGCTTCCCCGCCCACATTGTAGACGCCGTAGATCAACTGATTCAGATCACTCGCCGGGTCGCCAAGGAAAATGGTAGGACTCCCACGGAAGAGGAAATTGCTTCTTCGATGGGCACAACGATCGGCAATTTGCGCGAAATGCTTAGAATATTTCACAGCGCCGACGAGAGCGCCGTTCAGACTGACAGCAACGCCCTCAAGGACCGTGAGCCGGAAAGCGCCATTTCCTCTTTGAGCGAAGGACTATTGCGTGAGGAGATCATGCAGGTGATGGCGATTATATCGGCCAAAGATCTGCCGGCCCGTGAGCGAGACATGATTCGTTTGCGATTCGGATTGGATGACGGACGGCAACGCACCGCGGAAGAAGTCGCCGAACTCTTTGGCGTTACTGCTGCTAAAGTTCGTCAGGTTGAAGCGAAGCTGCTCAAGAAAATGAATGGCAGCCAACCTGGAAAAAGCTTAAGCGGTTAAAAACATTAAGCGCCTGCACTACATTTAGTTTAGTCCAAACGCTCTTGCCAAGGATTTTGGGCCGCTTCTTGAGTTCAATCCAGCACAAGACATGCTAGTCTGTCAGACGATCAGGAAAGCAATGGTAGGGTCTCGGGCGGGGAACGGTAATGTCTAAGAAAGGGCGCCGCAGCAAGATACCCCGAGCGCGCCGGCAGGGTCATATGCCGGCAGCCGTCCTGGAGCAGGGAAGCCCGCATGGCGACAAGGATTCTCCCGGCAAGATTCTTGTTACTGCCTACGATCCTGAGCGATTGGAGGAAAAGCAGGTCAGCAATCCTGCCGAACTGAGTAGTTATCTAAAATCGTGGCGGGTTGTCTGGATTGATGTAGAAGGTTTAGGAGGTGTCGATCTAATTGATGGGATTGCGAAGCAATTCCAAATCCACCACCTTGTCATTGAGGACATTCTGAACGCACACCAGCGGGCCAAGCTGGAACAGTACGGAGACAACTTTTTCCTTGTTACCCACATCGTCACTGACGCAGAAGTGATTGAGCCAAAGCAAGTCAGTTTCTTCATCGGCAAGAACTATGTGATTTCCTTTCAAGACGAGCCTTTGGATAGTCTTCAATCATTGCGCGAGCGGATTCGCAACGAGCAGAGTTTGGTCAGGGCGCACGGATCAGACTACCTTGTCTATGCTCTCGTTGACGCCGTAATCGACAGCTACTTTCCGGTTCTGGAAAGACTGGGAGAGCGACTTGAAGATCTGGAAGACTACGTGATTGATAATCCGACCAGAGAAAGCATCGCGCAAATACACATAATCAAAAGAGAATTACTGATTTTGCGACGGGCCATATGGCCATTAAGAGAAGCGATTAATTCCTTGCTCCGGGACGGAACCAGCATACTGGGCGAAGAAGCACGACTGCATTTGCGCGACAGTTATGATCATGCCGTGCGGGTGCTCGACTTCATCGAGACGTATCGGGAAGTCGGGGCCGATCTTATGGACGTCTATTTGTCGAGTGTCAGCAATCGCATGAATGAAGTGATGAAAGTGTTGACGATCATCACCACCATCTTCACACCACCGATGCTGATTGCCAGCATCTATGGCATGACATTCGATCCCAATGTCTCTCCCTTCAATATGCCGGAAGTGAAATGGTATTATGGCTACCCGTTGGCACTGGCCGCGATGCTTCTCTCCGCCTTCGGAATGATGACATTCCTCAGATTGAGGGGCTTTCTTGGTGGTCGTGTAAATAAGCAGGAATCGGGTGCGGAGAACAATCCAGGCTAGTTTTGCGCTACCAAAACTTTAGGGGCGATGCCATGCATCGCCCGGAATCGGCGCGATCCATGTGTTAGATTCAGAACGGCATTACTACGGGCGCGGCACTATCGCTGCGCCGCTCTGCATGATCGTGTCTTCGGAAGCCGGTACGGCAATTGCCGAATTTGATACTTGTGTTTCGATCATGGCGTCCACTAATCCGACGAACAGCGGATGGGGATTGTCCGGTCGCGACTTGAGTTCTGGATGGAACTGGCAGCCGACGAAATAGGGATGATCGGGTAGTTCGATCATTTCAACTAGCTTGCCGTCTGGAGACAGTCCCGAAAAGATGATGCCGGCTTTGGCCAGAGCCTCTCTGTGATCGTTGTTTACTTCGTAGCGATGGCGGTGTCTTTCCCAGATCTGTTCTTCGCCGTAAGCTGCTGCCGCCTTGCTGCCCTTTTGCAGATTGCATGGGTAGCGACCGAGCCGCATAGTTCCACCCTTCATCACGACATTGTGTTGGTCGGGCATCAGGTCGATAACCGGAAAGTGCGTGTGTAAATCAAACTCTGTGGAATGGGCTCCGGGCATATTAGCGACGTGACGAGCAAACTCGATTACCGCCGTCTGCATGCCCAGGCACAGTCCCAGATAAGGTACTTTGTGGATTCGGGCAAACTCGATCGCCTGGATCATCCCTTCGATGCCACGGTCGCCGAAACCGCCCGGAACAATAATGCCGTCTACGTCGCTTAAATATTCCTGGGTGCCATGTTGCTCGATGTCTTCCGAAAGTACCCATTTGATGTTTACCAGGGCGCCGAGCTTGGCTCCTGCGTGTTTGAGTGACTCAACGACTGAGATGTAAGCGTCAGAGAGCATAACGTACTTGCCAACGATGGCCACAGTAACCGACTTAGTTGGTCGTTTGATCCGTTCAACCAGCTCTTTCCATTCCGTCAAGTTGGGTGGGTTATTGGGCAGGTGCAGTCTTTCCAGAACCCGCTCCGCCAGACCTTCTTGTTCCAGGAAAATCGGCACCTCGTAAAGATGTTGAGCATCCTTACACTGAATCACGGCATTGATATCGACGTCGGTAAAGAGCGAGAGCTTCTCGCGGATTGAGGCGGAAAGTGTGCGCTCGGTACGGCAGACGATGATATCGGGCTGAATACCGCGGCTTCTCAATGTGTCCACTGAGTGTTGAGTCGGCTTGGTTTTCAGTTCGTTAGTTGCTTTAAGATTGGGGACGATCGTTGCGTGAATGTAGCAGACTTGATCGCGACCGACGTCCTTTCTCATTTGCCGAATTGCTTCCAGGAAGATCAAACTCTCGATATCGCCAACGGTGCCGCCTACTTCCACTATCACCACTTCCGCTTGCGATTGCTGAGCGGCTTTACGGATGAATCCCTTAATTTCGTTGGTGACATGCGGAATCATCTGCACCGTGCCACCTAAGTAATCCCCGCGGCGCTCCTTTTCCAGAACACTTTTGTAAATCGAGCCGGCCGTTACATTGTTCATGCGGCTCAAATCGACATTGATAAATCGCTCATAGTGACCAAGATCCAGGTCCGTTTCAGCGCCGTCTTCTGTGACGAACACCTCACCATGCTGATAAGGACTCATTGTGCCCGGATCTACGTTTAAGTAGGGATCGAGCTTGACTATAGTCGTCGACAAGCCTCGCGCCCGTAAAAGCCGCCCCAGGGAGGCGGCTATGATACCCTTGCCCAATGAGGAGACGACTCCACCAGTTACAAAGACATACCTGGTGTTCATCCTGCCTCCTGTGAATATCTAGTTGGCGCAAAGCCCAATCATAACTATAAGCCATCTTGGCTTCATTAGGAACGGCAATTTTACGTAGTTTCGCCTGAATTTATTAGGTCTAAGGCACCTAAAGCAATTATTTATTCGCCAATCTTAGGTACGCGAAAGAACCCTTTTTCCGCCTCCGGGGCGCCCGTAAGAAGGGAGGCGTGCCCAGGTGAGGCAACCACCGCATCATCCCGCATTACATTGGTAATGCTGAGTGCGTGGCACATCGGTTCGACGTCTGTCGTATCGATAGCCTTAAGCTCGTCGAAGTACTCGATGATTTTTCCCAGTTGCTCCGTATAGAGCGCTTCTTCCTGTTCGGAAAGGCTTAACCTGGCTAGCTTGGCGATATGTTTGACTGTGTCACGCGTAATCATGGCGATATTTTGTTCTGTTTGAGCAATTCAGGATTGATTGGCTTGATTTCAAGTTTCGCCGGCGCCTGTGCCTAGCTCATCTTCCAATTTTGTTAATGGTGGATAGGAAAAGTCGAGGATGACTTTAACGGAGGCCGCCACAGGAATGGCTATCAGCATACCAAGAGCGCCAGCCATTGTCTCGCCGCATAAGACGGCAAAAATAACGGCGATCGGATGCAGCTTAACGGCATGACCGATTATGCGCGGCACTATTACATAGTCTTCGGCCCATCTGGCCAGGATATAGCAAGGGATTATCCAGAACGCATGTATGCCGATCTGAGAAATACCGATGACGGTTGCCGTGGTTGTGGCTATGAAAGGTCCTAAGACCGGTATTATCTCCATGAAGCCGCTGAAAAGACCAATTACAAAAGCGTATTTCAAGTGAAAGATGATATGAAGGACGGCCCAGGCCACTAAAGTCATCAAGAAAATCAAAACTAACTGACCGCGCACATATTCGCTCAGCACCAGATTCATTTGACCGAGAAGATTGATAGCGATGTGTCGCTTCTCAGTCGGCACAAAGCGGAGAAAGAATTGGCCGACGCGATTGCTGTCCAAAATGAAATATATGGACGATACGATTGTCACCAACAAATTAAGCATGCTCTTTGAGAGCAGTCCGCCCAGGTGCATGATTTCACCAGGTTGGCCGACGCTATTTTCCACGCTCTTCAATATGTCGTCGGTCGTCTGGTTAACATCAATTGGGTAGCTGAAGGAAGCCGATAGCTGGTTAAGCAGGTTGCTTACTATTTCTTTTCTCTGGCTCCACAGTCCGGAGCACTGTTCTGCCAGTCTGGGCCCAAAGAACCAGATGATCAAAGCGACGCTTAAGACGAATAGTAGATAGATGATCAGCACTGCCCATCGTATCTTCAAGCCGGTGCGCACGTTGAGCCAGGTGACAAATGGAAAAAGCAAATAGGCAATGATGCCGCCAATGATGAAGGGCGGAAATACTTCGCGTATCTCGTACAAGAAGAACGCTAATAGTATGAAGCTGACCCAGCGAATCATGGGCAGATTTCCGTTGCCAAAAGACATGTCATTCAAGGTTCGTCGCTTTCACCAGGCAAAGGTTTTAGCACAGTCTCAGTCGCTTCGTCCAACCTTTGCTTCGCAGTTCTACTTAACAGCCACAGGCACGGAAGTTAATTCCCTGAAGTCGTGGATTCCTGCCTTGACAAGTTTGGACAAATACCAGCAAGGCCGGAATCTTTCCCCTTTGGCAATTCGGTACAGCTCTAGCTTTTCGTGACAGTGGGCCAAACCTTTTTCTTCGGCAACGGTCAAGAGACCACGCTTCAAGCCGGTGCCTAACGCCATCGCTGTGTCGATGTCGGCAGCGCTGGCGATGCCTTCTTGCAGAGCGAAGATGGCCTCGTTGAACATAGGCAAAACAATGCGCAAGACGTCGAAGGGTTGACCGCTGTGGACCGGTTCTTTGGGAGCGAGCCCGCGCGCCTTTAGTTCGGCGAAAATCTTATCTAGACTCGGATTTAACTTTTTTTCCTCTCCTTTGCTCGTCGGTTGCCCTTCCGGATGCAGGTAAATTCCGGCCTTTGTCTTTTGACCAAGGAAGCCTTTGCTGGCTAGATGGCTCATCAGCGCTGCACTCTCGAATCTGACGCCATATTCGTCGTGCAAAAATTCGTTCACCGAGGTACAGACGTCCAAACCGGTCATATCTAATAAAGCGAGGGGCCCCATGGGGAAGCCGAAGGCAACTGCTGCCTGGTCAATTTCGAAAGCGGTAAAGTGCCCTTCTTGCAAGACATGCAGCGCTTCGTTTATATAGGGGAAGAGCAGTCGATTAACAAGAAACCCCGGACATTCTGTAATGCGCACTGGTGTCTTACCAAGCTTCTGGCACAGCTCAAGCACCGATTTCACAGTCTCGTCGCTGGTTTTGACAGCCGGTATTACCTCCACAAGTTTCATCACTTGCGCTGGATTGAAAAAATGCATGCCGATTATTTTTGCTGGACGTTTGGTAGCTCGGGCGATTTCGGAGATAGAAAGGGATGAAGTGTTGGAGGCGAGGACTGCCTCGGACGGGCAGGCGGCATCGAGCTTGCGAAAGATATCCACCTTGACTTCTATCTTTTCAAGGGCGGCTTCAATTACCAGATCTACATCCTTAAGCTCGCTGTAACGTGTGCTTCCTTTCACCAGAGCAAAACAGCGATCGGCTTCGTTTTGAGTGATCGTTTCCTTGCGGACACGGGAATCGTACATGCGCTTGACGTTCGCCAGACCTTTCTCGACCAGTTCGTCGTTGATGTCGACTATGAGCACGCTCAGTCCCGCCTGGCTTAAGACCTGAGCGATACCGCTCCCCATTTGGCCTGCCCCTATTACTGCAGCTTTCCCAAAGTTCATGGCGTTTCTTGCCCCGCTTCAATGATGGAATGCGAATGGCTATGCTAGCATTTTTGTAAATTCGGTTCATTGATTGAGCGTCCTGTCCGGGGACCTGGAGATAGTTGGACCGGTTCCTTCAAGGAGTGGATTGGCATGACTTCGTTTTCGTCACTGATGCGTCGCACGCCGGCTGAAATGCTTGGCACTGTCGTCGATACGCCTAAGCATCTTGGTTGGGTGATGCTCACCGCTCTCGGAATTGGTGCCACCATTGGTGCTGGCATATTCGCCATGCCGGGAATCATCGCGCGTAAAGCTGGTCCGGCCGGCATTTTGTCATTCGTAATCACTGGCCTGGTAATCATTATGGTGGCGATTTGCTACGAGCGCTTTTCGCGCGTCGTCAAACACGGTTGTTCCGCTTATAGTTATGTCTACCACTCCATCGGTGAGTTAGTTGCCTGGATTGTCGCTTTTGGTCTGTTTCTGGAATACAGCTTTGGGTCCTCTGCCGTCTCTATCGCCTGGGCCGAGTACTTGAAAAAGGCGGTAGGTTTTTCCCTGCCTGAATTCTGGAGTGGCCCGTCGTTGGTCAATGGCCAGTACCATTTCGGCATCAATCTAATCGCCGTCGGTGTGATTACAGTCGTTACCTTGATTCTGATTCTCGGGGGTGTGAAAAAATCCGCCCTGCTCAATTTCTTGCTTGTCTGTCTGAAGCTGACCTTACTGACAATCTTTCTCGTTGCTGGGCTCAAGCACATCAATCCGGCCAACTGGTTTCCTTTTGCTCCCACAGGTGTGAAGGGGATTCTGGAGGGCGCGGCGCTGGCCGTATTTCCCTACGTTGGTTTTGATGCTCTCTATACTTTTGCCAGAGAATCTCGCAGTGCCAAAGATACTACTGCGGCAACCTACTGGTGTGTGGGCATCGTCGCCTTTCTCTACGTTACGGTCATGGCTGTAGCCACGGGATTAGCGCCGGCATTTATTAATGGCGTTCCGAACGAGCGCTTTGCCGGTTCGGAAGCGGCCGCACCGCTAGCTATGCTTTTATGCGATGCCGGTGAAACTTGGACCGGTAAGTTGATCGCTCTGGGCGCTGTATTGGGAATTTTCAACGTGCTTTTGGTTTTGTGCATGGGTGGTCCAAGAATCTTTCGCAATATGTCCGAAGATGGTCTTCTGCCGCCGATTTTTCAAAAAACGCATCAGGGCAATCCCACTTTCGGCATTCTCTTGAACGGTTTGATTGTTGCCCTGATTGCTGGATTCGTCCCGTTTGGAGAAATTGCCAACATGATGGTTTTGGGTACGCTTGTCGCCTTCGTATTTGTGGCCATCGGGGCCTTCCGCCTCAAGCTTGTGCCGCCTCTTGTCTCGATTGCGGGAGGATTGGGTTGCGCAATTCTGGCCCTCAATTTAAGTCCGCTGGTGCTGCAGGTTTATCTGATTACCTGCCCGCTTGGGTTGCTTGTCTATTTTGCTTACGGCCGCAAGCACAGCAAACTTGCTAATTTGCAATCGCGCAATGGCGAAGTGCAGGCTGTCACCCCCTAACCCAATAAAAACAAAGCAAGGCCACCTGGCAGACTAAG
>PSRH01000076.1 GCA_003175915.1 Candidatus Melainabacteria bacterium
GATGATGGTGATTCCACCAGTCCAAACCGGACTTGCTCCCGGGCCAGAAATGGTTATGTCCGCCAAAGGCGAATCTGGCCTTGTTCAATGTGGCCCAGGACATCCCTTGTCCCAGCCCCTGACCGTTGCCGGCAAAAGCTGGGTTTGAGCACGTGGTAATGGCAACAAGAGGAACGGCCAGAAGGCCAAAGACAAAGCGGGAGCGTACTCCTTTTGCTCTTGCGTACATAGGTTTTCCCCTCAAATTGCCAGTTCAGGAAAGCTCCGGTCGAAAGGCACTCCCGAATGAGAGTGGATCACCAGAGGCAAGTCCGTTTTGGTAGTAAGTGTCCAACGCGATGAGCTTTAAATTGCTCAAAGTACTAGAGCCAAGCCGAAAGCTATACCAGTACCTATTATTAGATTTATCACACCGTCCTGAGCCGTAGCAAGTATGGTTTTTCCATACTCTTTTATAGGGTCGAAACAGTAGCTCAGGCACCAAGACTGTGCCTAGTTCATCCTTGTCACGACCTTGGCCTCTGGATCGGAGGCCGAAACAGCCCATCCCATGGGCATCGCAGGAATCGCCTAGAGGGCTGGCAAAGGAGTTTCTCTAGATTAAAGCTGATGGTTTGCCGTGCCAGCATATACACAAATTCCCCCCGAATACCTGCTAGAAAATTAGAGGGGATCTGTAATCCCAGTACGGAAGCCAAATTATGCGCCCTGTACACTTAATAGCTACAGCAAGTATCCTCGCTTTGGCAAATTGTCCGATTCCTCCGGCTGAACCTCAGGCGTTAGGACTTCTTTCTGGTCAATTGGCCCACGATCGCGTCACGAAACTTACGTCACAGGTTCACTGGCACAACTCCCTCTACCAAGCCGAAGATGTGGCCAGACGCGAAGGCAAAATGGTTCTCTGGCTGCACATGCTGGGTGACATAAAGGGCGATACTTGAAGTGCCGGCAATAGCCTGAGAGCCGTGTCGCTCTCGCAGGAACCAACGCTATCGGCCCTGAACAAGTATTTTGTATGTGGCGTAAGGGACATCACCGGTGAATCTTATGCAGGCGCTTCAGGCAGACATGATAATTTTGGCAACGCCATAGTTACTACCAATGGCGCCGGGCCGCACAATATTCAGATATTTATGCTGGCTGCTGATGGCACAGTATTGAATTGCCTGCCTGGATACTGGAGCACACAGGATCTCTATCAGGAGATAAGTCTGGCCTATCAATTGAATCAAATCTGGCAGAATCAATCTTTGTCCGTTGGTGACAAGCAAACGTATTTCCGCACCATGCAGCTTGCCCACATTCAACATCACTCACCGGCAATGAGCAGACGCAGCCGAATGCAAGGATTTGATCTTCAATACGAAAAGGAACATAGACCGAATTCGGACTTTTTCAGCGGGTATCCAAATGGCCGGGCCAAAACAGTCGATGTTGTCATGCATCAGCGCATGGCGGCTCGACCATTCGTGGCTTACGAGCACTTTGATGTTGCCAATTACTGCGACTATGGCAAGCCGATGTATGACAAAGAGGAGGATTATAGAGACTCATCCGGGCATGTTGACCAATTCGCTGCACGTGGTGCGCCCAAGCTTGGCAATCTCGAAAGTACTTCTCGCAAGGGCTATCGCGAACAGCCAGATCCGAGACTATGGGGGCAGGATCAGTCAGGAACCAGCCGAAAACTTTGGGGCCAGGAGCAAATGCCTGCTGGTTCGACAACCTGGGGATTAGCGAAATAGCTTTTCCCGGGGTTAATCGTATATATAAGTACTATGCGATCGAAGTACAAGTTAACTATTGCTATCGCTCTCGGTATTCGAATCGCCCCGCAGAATCTCGATGCGGCGTTCGACTTTGCGAACCGTCCGATCAATGGTGTTGGCATGTTTTGACAAACCAAAACAGTGATACATATTGGATAGATGTCTGAGCAAGTAGATATTGCGCTCTAGCTCTGCTTGCCAGCGCGTATCATTAGTTAGCCTTTGGCTCTGTTCGCTCACGTGCGCCTAGTCCGATAAAAGTATATGAGTTTCGGACGCGCATACTACGACAAGGTTCCTTCCCCATTCGGAAAGAAAGTGGTGGGAGTGGTGCTTGAATTTAAGCCATGCTTTGGTCTGATTGAGCTAGAGCTTCTTGGCTCATAGTCGGCGATGGCTCAGGCAGATTCAACTTCTTCCTGAGCTGGCGGACTGTTTCCAGCACTTCAGCAGCTTTGGCGTGTTCTCCATGTTTTTGATATCGGTGGGCGATGCGCACCAGTTGGGAGAGGCTTTGCTCGAGTGCTAGGGTAATGGGTGGTGCCTCTTGTGGATAAGCGTCCATAGTTGAATACTCGACTTACCTTTTAACTAGCAGTTTACTGCAAGTACGAAAGGAATGATGAGAGTTTAAAGGAGATGGTCACAAAGATTTTTACTTTTGCTTCCGATACTGTGCCGGGCGGAAAATTAGGAGACCTTGCTGGATCCCCGGGACTTAATCCTGTAAGTATTGCGACCAGTATTCAGTTCGCTCATTCCATGGGCAGTTATCATTGCCGCAGATTAACGTCACCCTTGAGCCCCGGGATTCGACGCGCGAGTCACCAAAGCCGTCCCAAACGGCGTCGACAGTCTCTGCATATTTTTCAAATTTTTGAATCGGACCATTGCATTTGGGGCAAAGCATCTTTTTGTTGGTGATCGCATCCTTAATAATCTGAAGAGACATTCTCAACCTCGGGAAAAGCCAGGGATTATTGTCGGTATCACCTGGTAGTGTTGGCGGGCAGGACAGCGCTTATCAGTTAAATCATAGGCCAAAACCCAAAGAATTTGCCAGCTCCGCTAAAAGAAGAGTTCAAAGGCAGTGCAAGTTAGGATTTGTGTTCGGCTTTACCAAAGGCGGGACCCTCTTTTACTGATCAGGGCGACGCATCATATATGGTGTTGAAAACAGCGCCCCTGACGAAAGCAAGAGTGTTCCAAAGAGCACTCTTGCTAAATCGGTGATTGGCAAAGACAAGTCTGCTTTATTGACCGAAACCCATGAGAGCGGTACCAGCCAGTATTTGACTACCGAGCGCTGTTGGATGCACCAGGGTTTGATCCATGAGCACGCCGAATTCTTTGTCCTCGGTGTTGTACATGGTCTCAGCTTCGATGACCACCCTTCGCACGTCGATTAGACCTATTCCGTTGGATGCCGCATAAGTCCGGAGGTCCTGGGCCATTGTGTCAATTGTCGTATCCCATTGCCCTTCGCCATCGTACTTATCACCTATTGCCATGGGCGTCATCAAAACGATGGAGCGCACGCTGCTGCAATTCCTGCATTTCTGAATGATATCTTGGATTGTTGACATATATCCGGACAGGTCTCTTGAACCGTCCGGGTTCATCGGTGCGTGCCTGACGTCATTAATACCTATGAAGACGACTACGACAGTCGGATTGTAATTGAGCACAGTCCCTTCCATGCGGGCATCCAACATTGCAGCCGTATTTCCACCAACTCCACTGGCGATGACGTTGATGTTTTGCCAGGGATTCTTTTGCTGGACCTGACGATTGAAAGTATCTATCCAACCTCCCGGCATTCCGCCCAGGAAAGTGACGCTGTCTCCGGCAAAGACGACGACGTCATTTGGACGAAGCTGCACTACCTGCGGTGGTCCAAAAGGTCTTCGTATGATCGGTACGGTAGAGGTAGGCGGGCTGCTGTTGCCCGAGAAAGAACTTCCCCCGCCACCGCCAGAACCACTCCCGCTTCCTGAATCTGAACCCATAGATATGCCACCGATACCGAAAGCTCTGCATTGTCCGGTAAGAACAAACGCCAATAAAAGGCTAAGCCACAACCTGCTCCGCATTGCGTACCTCACTTTACCAACCCCTAAAACTCGGTTCGAGAACTTGGGCTACCAAATTGCAACGCCGCTGAAAATATTCCACATGAGCCAGATAGATAACACTGCCAAATTGTACTCCTCTATTAGATTTTTGTTCTGACAAACAGGAAAAAACGTACCTGTGAGCAGGTTATCAGACGCATAAGCGGGTGCTGTCGGGGCGAAGGCCCGGTCAATTTCCAGGTGCCGGGGTGCCTTCGTTAATATGGTAAGTCTGGTTCCGTTGGACGCGAGCGACGTCTTTGTCCTTCGAAAGGCGTTTGGCGACCTCGTCGGCTTTGCCCGGCTCTGTCTGCACGATCAGTAGCTGCAATTTGGGCCCAAAATCCAGTGTATTTATCACTTTGCCGTGAACTTCCTTGAGGAGGTCATCAAATTCAGAACGATCGGCTTTATCGGTTAACTGGACTATGAGGATGTCCTCAGGAGATGGGGCTTTCTCGGCGCCGCCGTCGGGGTTGGTTCGCTGCGAAGTTTGGTTCGGTTTCTCATCGCACCAACCGGGGCAGCCGGCCGACATTGCGCCAGCCAAAAGAACAGCTAGAACAAATTTAGGTTTAGTTCTCAGTTCCGCAATTGTTATCTGCCGAATTAAATCTGGGACGATGAAGTTCATTATTGCAACCTCGAACCGGTAGCCGTCCAAACCTAATGAGGGCGAACCAGAGAGATGTCTATGCCGACGGGCCCATCAATAGTGTGTTTCAATTCTACATCGAAGGTTACTGCTTCTCGCGGTGGAGACGGCGGAAATTCCGGAATTTCGAATGTTCTTACATCCTTTACTGCCGTCAGTGCTGCTTCTCGGAAAACAGTTTCGTAAATGCCATTTCGCTGTGCGCCCTTGGCCGGTTGGAAGTCAACCACTCGGCAGGAGAGATTACGCTCCCTTGTTATTGATACTCTTATGGTAGCGATGCCGGGACCAACCTGGACGGTTTGCCAGCGGCTATAGATGGCTTTGGCAATGCACTTGTACCAACTGGTCCAGTCGGCTGATGGCGCCGCGGCCTTCGACCTCAATTCCGGCAACAATAGAGGAGCTGCCACCATCCCTGGTGATAGGGGTGCGGGCACCACTTCTAGCAGGGTCCTGCCGCCTGATAGGCTTTGAGCGGATGAGCTTGAGTGATTGGGTGCGCACCACATCCCACCCAGGCTCGTCTTGATCAGTCCGGGCGTTTCAACCGACACTTCGTAGCCGGGAGTCCAACAAACTACACCATTGTGCGAAATGACTGTGGATACTTGCTGTTCTCCGGGTGATCTGATGGAGGCGATGTTCATGCTTGCGGTGCGATTTATTTCGTGTTGGTTGGCTAGCATTTGTAGTGAAACCGGTCGAACAACTTCATAACCCGGCTGCCAGGATGTGACGCCCTGATCGGTCATGGGAATGGCGGCCGGTCGAGGGCGTTCGTTGCTGTTAGTGCTGACGGCATCATAATCGTCCGCCCAAGTAGTCACGCCTTTGTTCATTATTGGTGTCTTTCTCTGGTTTGGAGCAATTCCGGATGTTAAAGTCCTTTGCTCGCTTAGGCTAGTAACTTCCAAATCGGGAGCCACCCATAAAATCGCATTTCGAGGCACAAGCGTATAGTTAGATATAGGTGGAATCACTCCCCTGGTTCTGCCGTTGCTGGCGGAAGTGCTGTTGGTCGGGTGAGGCGCAGGCCTGCCGCCGTCATACCTTGCTGCTCCCTTGTACTCGACGAGGTCTGCATCAAGCGGAAACAGGTCTTGCTTAGTGAAAGCAGGTAAGGTCGGCGTACGTTCTGGTGCGGGTAGCACCTTCAAGGAAGGATTAAGGGAAGCATTTTCTTTAACCGTACCCTCAAGAACTCTGGCAGATCTTGCAGCCAGAGTCGGGCTAGTGCTCAAACAGTTTGAGACGGTGAATAGGGTCAGTAAGGTGAAACCTTGAACGCGCAAACGCTTACGCATACACAATTTCTGAGTTATTTGTTACGGTCGCTATTGAGCGATTATCATCACTCTAACACCGGCTGAATCATTGCCGTGCCGGGTAAAAGGTCGGAAGAACTGGATGGTGCGGTATCCCGGGTTGGCTACGAGGCTTTACACCATAATAAAGCCTTCGTTATTCGGCGTGATTTAAGCTTTGCAAGACCTTAGTTGGTTGTTTATCTGGGCATATGGGATGCTGAAAAGTCCATCGTCAATTGAAAACAACGCTATTTGAGGGTGTGAAAAGCAGTGGAGTTACCTCCAGACGAATTACCAGAAGGTTTAAGCGCTGAAGAATATCGGCGTCTTGGCCTCCGCTACACTTTGATGGGAAAGGCTCAGCTGGCAGCAGAAGCCATGGCCAGATCGTCAAAAGCAAGGCTCGCTGATCCAGACATTCAAACCTCTGATCAAGAAGTTCAATATGAAGCAGGGATGCGCTTTGGTGCCACTCTACTTTCAGCGATAATGAAAGCCATGCAAAATGACAAGCGCGACGGAGATGGAGAAGACGGTATAAGGAACGAAGACCCGTTCGAAGAAATGAAGTCTCAGCTCAAAGCATTGAATGTGCCGGATGACGAAGTCGAGGAGCAAATCAGGAATATTCGGCAATCACTTGCACAATTGCGAAATTCCGAAGAGAACATACCACCGCAGGAGATTCCTGAAGGACTGACGGCGGATGAATACTACAAGCTTGGACTGCGCTACAAGGGAGCGGGCTGGACTGAAAAGGCCCGCGATTCACTGCAGCTGGCAATAGAAGCGGACCCGGAAGGAGAGACGGGGCTTTTGGCACAGCGATTTTTGCGCACGAAAATACCACGACGTCCTGTTCCGATGGTTGCAGAAAGAGAGAACATCGCCGGCTACAACCAGATGTTCTCTCAAGACTGGCGAGCGGCGCGCCAGACCTTTGAGGATTTAATCCATACATACCCCGACTTCGAATGGCCCTACGGTAATCTTGGTGCCCTGCTGATCGAACGCGGTGAAACGGATCGCGCCCTCAAAATCTTAGATCAGGCCCTTGAGATAAACCCTTACTATGTCAACGCCTGGTTGCACAAAGCGCGAGGCCTGGCGCTCCTGTCCGATTTTGAAGCCGCGCAGCTATGCTTGAAGCGCGCGGCAGACGCCGATCCAGATGACCAAACAATTGGCAGCATAGCTAGAATAATCGAGGAACTGAGGCAACAGTAATATCACTTTTGAAAAGTCAGGACTTGGTCAATTGCTCTAGCTAACATGATAAGGACCGCTCAATCTATGGTTGTCGCCAATCGACTGGAAAGCCAGCTTCGCTTAAGCAGCACAAGCGATCTTACGATCAGAAGCGAAGCCAGCTCACCTGAGATTGGCGATAACTATAGTGGTCCTAGTATTCAAAGTAAGGTCGATATCACAAAACGCAGAACATTTGTCGTCGGTGACGAGGTTGTTCTATAGATCAGTCATTAATGGAATTGCCGCTGCTCATCATCCGGCCCCAGTCAAACCTGAAAGTTCCGTCCGATTGTTTGATCCAAATCAAAGGCCTGAGCGGTGTGTCTTTTATATGATGATAAATCAGCGCTGTTCTTTCAAAAAATCCGCGCGTGTGTGGTGTATTGGAGAATCCAAGTTCCACGACATCCAGGTGGTGGCACAGCTCATGGCAGAGAGTATTGAGAAGCGCACCAAAGGATGTCACCTTCTTCAGTCTTGCGGTTCTCATCCATAACCGTATCTGGCCAGTCTGCAAATCATAATCACCGAATTTCTGATAGATACAAACGCCATCATCGACCCGATGAGGACGAACGCCGAGCACCTTGACTGTTGGAGCTTCAATGCCAAAGGCATTTGAAACCTCGGCGGCAATGAGATTGCAAACCAGTTCGATTTCCTTTGGATTCTCGCTCGCCATCACGGTTTCGAGAAGCCGCCCGTGGGCAAGCAATGTGCGGGGCAAATTAGGCTTGATAGTCCTCAAGGCGTCGCTCAGCAGGTACTCTTGCTTTTTTGTTTTAGCTCTAGGAATGGAATCGGTAATCATCGGTATCTATAAGGAATATATCCGGACAGG
>PSRH01000074.1 GCA_003175915.1 Candidatus Melainabacteria bacterium
GCCGGAAAATACATTTTCAAAGCGTATTCCCGGACCATGCGGTTGATGTTGAACACGGGACAGATCTTGCTGATCGACGACTTCATGCGAGCCAGCCAGGCACGGGGTAAACCCTCCTGGTCGCGGTCATAAAAACTTGGGATCAATTCCTTTTCTAAAAGATCATAGAGGGCAGCTGATTCGACTTCGTCCTGATACTGGATGTCTGAGTAAACTTCACCCTTGCCGATTGCCCAGCCGGCATCCGCTTGGTATGCTTCGTCCCACCAACCATCCAGTATGCTCAAGTTGATACCGCCATTAAAGGCTACTTTCATGCCGCTTGTACCGCACGCTTCCAGGAACCGTCGCGGGGTATTCAGCCAAACGTCCACACCGCCAACCATCCAGCGGGCGACATTCATGTCGTAATCTTCCAAAAATAAGAGCCGGCGTTTCACTTCCTTATCTCGGGAGAAATGCACGATCTCTTTGATCAATTCCTTGGCGGGCGTATCTTCTGGATGCGCTTTGCCGGAGATAATGATCTGCACCGGTCGTTCTTTGTTGGTCAATATTTGAGAGAGCCGTTTGGGATCTTTGAACAACAGGGTAGCGCGTTTGTAGGTAGCAACTCTTCTGGCAAATCCGATGGTCAGAATACCCGGATCCAAAACCTCGGCTGCTTCCCTCAATTCTGACGGCAGAGCGCCCTTCTGCTCCATTTGCGCCTTCAAGCGAGCCCGGGCGAAGTTAACCAGGCGCTGACGCCGTCTTTCATGGATGCGCCACAGTTCTTCGCCGGGGATTTCCTCGACCCGTCGCCAGAGATTCTGATCGGGCATGTCCTCAACCCATTTTGGTCCAAGATAACGCTCGTAAAGATCGTTCATCTCTTCGGGTATCCAGGAGCGCGCGTGGACCCCATTGGTAATGTGGCTGATCGGTATCTCTTCCGGTGGTACATCTTTCCAGAGTCCACCAAATAATTTGCGAGATACCTCGCCATGCAGAGCGCTGACGGCATTCACTTTCGACGAAAGATTGATCGCCAGTGCTGCCATGCTGAAAGGCTCATTCGGAGCGGCATTGCTTGTCCGCCCTAGTCTAAGAAACTCTTCGGTATTGAGACCGAGATCCTTGTAGTATTCGCCCCAATACCGCTCGATCAATTCAGGCCCGAACTTATCAATGCCCGCCGGAACTGCAGTGTGTGTGGTGAATATCTGACCGGCCGCCGCAATTTCGCTCGCCTCACGAAAGGAGAGCTTTTGCGCTTTCATAAGAAGGCGGATGCGCTCTAGAGCAAGAAAAGCCGAATGTCCTTCATTCATATGGCAGACAGAAGGCTTGATTCCAAGCGCTTCTAGAGCTCTCATACCACCGATACCGAGAATCATTTCCTGCTTCATGCGCAGCTCCACGTCGCCGTGATAGAGCGCGTCGGTAATATCCTCGTCTTGCTTGCTGTTCAGGCTGATATTCGTGTCAAGCAAGTACAGGGGCACGCGGCCGACCTGGGCTTTCCATATTTGCGCATAAACTTTTCTGCCCGGAAAATCAACGTTGATGATGACGGGATTGCCGTCCTTTTCCCGCACCTGCACAATCGGCAGATTGTAAAAATCGTTGATCGGGTATCGCTCCTGCTGCCAGCCATCCTGATTTAGATACTGGCGGAAGTAACCTTCCTGATAGACAATGCCGACACCAACAAGGGGCAGCCCCAGTTCGGCTGCCGCTTTGACGTGATCGCCTGCCAGTATACCTAAACCCCCGGAATAGATCGGCAGTGATTCCGTTAAACCAAACTCGGCAGAGAAATAGGCGATCAGCTGGTCTTGCTTGCGATGGTGCTTGTCATACCAGGTGTTTTCATTTTGCATGTACTGGCGATGATTCTGAAAAATCCGCTGGAGATGGGCTAAAAATGCGGCATCTTGCGCAGCATCGTTCAACCGCTCCTGGCTGACCATGCCGAGCATAAGCACGGGATTATGCTGAGTCGACTCCCACAATTCACGATCGAGACGGCGGAAGAGATTGATTGTCTCGTGGTCCCACGTCCACCTCAGGTTATAAGCTAGCTCCCTGAGGCACTCCAGCTCCGGAGGTAGGAAAGGTATAACTTCAACGTCACGAATTGGTTTCAAGTGATATAGACTCCCTGCTTGTGGCTGAAATCCGCTTCCCGGACGGACCTCAGCCCGTTAAAAAATCCGCACCAGATGACAAATCCTAAAGGCAGCCCCGTTGCCAAGATAGTAGTATGCTTCCGGGGGTGAGAGATTTTATGGTAGCACTGATTAAGGGTACGAAGGCTCCTGCTTTCGAACTAACGGGACTCGACGGCAAGCGTTATAACTTGCAGATGTCAGCCAGCTCGACCGGTTTGGTCGTGCTTGCTTTCTTCAAAGTGAGCTGTCCGACCTGCCAATTTACCTTTCCATTTCTGGAGCGATTGCACAAGAACTATCCAAACGCAAATATTTGGGGCGTTTCGCAAGATGATGTGGGAGCTTCTGGCGCTTACGCGAAAGAATATGGCATAACCTTCCCTATCTTGATTGATGAGGGGCTCAAGGCTACAGTCAACTACGATTTGTCTACGGTGCCTTCCATAATCCGGCTCGATAAGAACCTGGCCATTCAACAAACTTCAGTTGGCTTCGTTCGTGCTGAACTTGAGGAACTCAATCAAGCAGTGGCCGGCGCGATAAACCATGCGGTCGTAAAACTCTTTCAGCCTGGCGAAGATATCCCCGCCTTAAAGGCTGGTTGAGGTTCCAAGCGACCTTCCTAGGTTAGGAAGGAAACCAAGTTAGTGAATACAAGACGCGCAATAGCTACAACCTGTGCAAGCGCAAGATTGTTTGCTCTCTCCATACTTTTTGGTGGTTCGTCTGCGATAGTTTTCGCAGCCATCACCTTTGTAAAAACGGCCCGTGCGCAGGGCATGACCGTCGCTGAGGCGGCACGCTACAACGCCCCCACATTCATTGCTTACAGCAAAATTGCCCTGGTTCTGGCCGCTGTTCTGGCACTTGCCGAGCTGACAGAATATTTTCTCTCCCAAGTTCGACCCACCGTCTCGCAAGCGATACGCTACGGTGCTGAGCTTGCCTGCATCGCGGCCACACTTGTATTTGGCGTCGTCATAGTACCAGCAATGGACAAGCTATTACCCGAGTTAACGAGAAGCGCTCTTGCCTACGACGCCTTTCACAAACTCCATCACTGGTCGGAGGTCTACTTCGGATGCATGATCCTGTTTGCGCTCATCTCACTCGTAGCGCCGGCCTTTAAGAAAGAATGAAAAATAACGCTCACTCTAAATCAGGTTTTGCATATCGTCGACATATATTAAAGTTTAGCCAGTTCATCGATTGATGCAGACAGGAAGCCGTTCTTGATAGATCATTGTTTGGTGGCATTGATCGAGAAAACGCATGAAGCTCAGTCTGCTCAAAGTTTTAAAAGAGTTCCGTCTCTCCTCCGCAGCTGTCATCGCTGTTCTAGCGTTCCTGTTTATCAACAATCTTCTCGAGAAATCATTTCGGCACTTGATCGCAATCAATGCTTGGTCGTCAGTAATGCTTTCAGGAATCGATCAACTCACAAAGAATCAACACCCTCTCGATGTTGTACTGGTCGGTTCTTCATTGATGAGATACCCGATGTGGCACGTCGACGCGAAATACGCCTTGTCTCCAAGCGACGCTCGATTCGAAACCTACCATGGTGCTAGGTGGTTCGAAAAAAAACTTGCCGAAGAAGAGCACAGAGAAACTGGGATCCTTGATCTATCGATGGACGGAGCGACCATAGCAGATGTTTACCTCATTTGCGACAAATTGCTTCGCGGCCCTCGATGTCCAGAGTTAATCATATACGGCATGGCTGATCGAGATATGCTTTGCGGCCTATTCCATGGCGAAAGACATGATCCAGCCTTCGAGTTATTGTTTGAGCCTGAGGATTGTAATCGCTTAGGCGGTTTATACACCACCGATTTATGGGATCGCTTTGATTTGGAGCTATCTCAACGTTTTCCTCTCTACAAGGCGCGCCAGGTAATACAAGAGCGTGCGTCTCATTGGGGCCAGCGGATAAATCATACCTTCAACCCGATGCTGAGACTCACGAAGTTGACAACGGGTGAAAACTACTCAACTACTTTCCTAACCAATCGAGATGAAGAGTTTACAACCCGATATAGCAAAGCATGGGCAGCAAAGAAGAAGCTCGTGGAAAATCAAAAGGCTTGCTTGAGTTTGTTATCCAAGCTAGCCCGCGAAAGAAATTGCTGCTTGCTTCTGGTTAATATGCCGCTGAGAAGAACTCCGTTCAAACAAACGAAGCAATACGAGGAATATCTTCGAGTGCTTAAGCTCTGTGCTCAACCACCCCATACTTATTTACTAGACTTGGCAGATCAAAGTTCTACTTTCCATAACGAGTGCTTTTTGAAAGATGGCGGGCACATGAACGCCATTGGGGGTGAACGGTTAATAATACGCTTGATTGAGTGGATCAAAGAACACAAACAGTACGTTGCTGCGCCCATAAATTCGAATCCGCCGGCAGAAGCTAGGGGACCAAATCGATTGAACCTAAACTGCTCTTCCTAATTGGTCGGAGGTCTACTTAGGATGCATGATCCTGTTTGCGCTCATCTCCCTGATAGCACCAGCATTCAGGAAAGAGTGACGGGCTTAGACCGCCTCCGCCTTTTAGCCAGCAAACCTTCCATTCGATTCTTGTTAGTGACCACTGTATTGCTAACGATTCTGCTTGCATGCTTTGCAAAAACTCTCGGAAGTTATTTTCTGGCTGATGATTTTGGCAATGTTAACTACATTTCGAAGATATGTGAGGGTGACTGGTACAGGCTGTTGAGAAACTTCGCCGGTCCCTGCATGGAACTGCCTGCAGTATGTCTCTATCGCCCATTCCTAGTCGTTCTCTTGACACTCGACTATCTGATTTGGAAAACTAATGCGTTCGGATACCTGCTCACAAACCTTTTGTTCGTACTCGGCGACGCTCTTTTGGTTTACGCCATTACAAGACGGCTTACCATTGGCTGGGATGAATCGAGATCGACATTAGTTTCTCTTCTTTCGGCTGCCCTATTTGCGGCGAACCCCTTGCACTGCGAATGCGTATCTTGGGTAGTGGAGGTGGGTGACACAGCTTGCTGCTTCTTTTACCTGGCAAGTATGTTGTGCTTTCTGAGAAAAGGACTGACCAGACACGGTGCTACAACATTCCTAGGCCTATTGTTTTTTTGGATTGCAATGCTAACCAAAGAGGCGGCTCTCGGCTTGCCAGCA
>PSRH01000165.1 GCA_003175915.1 Candidatus Melainabacteria bacterium
CTGGCTCGCCGTGACGCCGAATGGATGGGGCACATATACAAGTTTCTCGGACTGTCGGTGGGCCTCGTCTATTCACACCAGCCTGATCATGAAAAATGGCAGGCCTATCGGGCCGATATTGCCTATGGTACCAATCACGAATTTGGCTTCGATTATTTACGAGACAATATGAGGACTTCTTTGGATCAATTGGTCCAGCGACCTTACTATTACGCGATCGTCGATGAAGTTGACAATATTTTGATTGACGAAGCTCGTACACCGCTAATCATTTCTGGCTTCCCGACCGAGTCGTTTACCGAGCTGTACAAAAAAATGATGCAGATCGCGCCGCTTTTGCAGAAAGGCAAAGACAAAGACGACGAGGACTGTGATTATTGGGTGGACGAAAAGGCGCGCAACGTCTTGATGACCGAGCGCGGCATTATCAATGCCGAGAAGCTTCTGGGCGTCAAAGATCTATTTGACGTTCACTACAACTTCCATCATCATCTGGTCCAGGCCTTAAGAGCTAAAGAGCTTTATCGGCGAGACATTGATTATGTCATTAAGCCTAACGAAGAAGGCAAGCCGGAGGTCGTCATCGTCGACGAATTCACCGGTCGTATGATGGTAGGCAGGCGCTGGAGTGATGGCCTGCATCAAGCCGTAGAAGCCAAGGAAGGTGTTCCCATCCAGGAAGAGACCCTGACTTTCGCATCCATTACTTACCAGAACCTCTTCAGGCTCTATCCGAAATTGGCCGGCATGACCGGCACAGCCATGACCGAAGCCGCCGAATTCAATAAGATCTACAACCTTGACGTGGTGGCGATTCCAACCAATAAGCCCTCCGTAAGAAGCGATCACTCAGACGTTATCTATAAGACAGAACAGCAAAAGTACTTTTCGGTTGTAGAGGAAATCGTCGACCTGCACGAGATCGGCAGGCCGGTGCTGGTCGGCACTACCAGTATTGAGAAGTCCGAGTTAATAGACGAGCTTTTAAGCAAGCCGCAGAAGATGAACGAATATCTTTTGAGAAAGATCAGTAAGTGTCTTGAGTATATAAAGAAGAATAAGCTCGATGGCCAGGCCATCGAGGCCCTCAAGAAAACTTTCGAGCGTCCGGGTTTGATCGATCCGGCAAAATTTGAAGAAACCGTTAAGCAGGTGGAAGCCAGCTATCCTAAAAAGCATGATGAGCTGATCGAGCGTTGCTATTCCATCTGGCAGACTACCAAGGTGGTAGCGGCGATTCGCAAGGGCATCAATCACCATGTTCTCAATGCCAAGCATCACGAAAAAGAAGCGATGATCGTCGCTCAGGCTGGTCGGAAAGGAGCAGTAACTGTAGCTACCAACATGGCCGGTCGAGGCACGGACATTTTGCTGGGAGGCAACCCTGAATATCTTGCTAAAGAGAAATTGCGCAGCGAGAAAATTGAAGATCAAATGGTCTACGATCAGAAGCTCAAAGATCTCACGGCTAAGATGAAATCTGAAACCGACAAAGAGCATGACGAAGTAGTCAATCTTGGTGGACTGCATATCATTGGCACCGAGCGCCACGAAGCCAGACGCATCGATAACCAGCTACGAGGTCGGGCCGGCCGCCAGGGCGACCCAGGCACGACCCGGTTTTATTTAGGACTGGATGACAATCTCATGCGCATATTTGGTGGCGAAAAAATCGCTCGACTGATGGACTTTATGCAGGCAGATGAAGAAATGCCGATTGAGCACGGCATGGTCACCAAGTCTATCGAAAATGCGCAGCGCAAAGTGGAAGCTCATCACTTCGATATGCGCAAGCAGATCCTCCAGTATGACGACGTCTTAAATACGCAGCGTGAGGTAATCTACCGGGAAAGACGCCGCATACTCGAACGGGCCGATCTAAAAGGCAATATTCTCGGCATGCTGGAAGAGCATCTGGACATAGTACTGGACACCCACATTGATCCAGCTATGCCGTCCGATGCCTGGGAAGAAGAGGGACTGCCGGAAGTGCATAAGACGTTATGTGCCAGCATCCCTATGTTAAGCGACATCAAAATTGCTGAACTCAGCGGGCTGTCCTATGATGATCTACGGGAAAAGCTAGTTGATGCGATTAAGCTCGCTTATCAGGTTCGCGAAGAGCATGTCGGCAGTGAGATGATGCGGGAGTTGGAACGACAGGTTCTCTTAAGGACGATCGATAGCAAATGGGTCGACTATCTACACAACATAGACTTGCTTAGAGAAGGCATCCATTTGCGAGGTTATGGACAGCGCGATCCGTTGCAGGAATATAAGCGCGAAGCCTTTGAAATGTTCAATCAACTTTTGCGCAGCATTCAGGAAGAGTCGATTCAGCTCATCTTCAAGGCCCAGATTCTTGGTCCAGACGAAGGCGATGACGAGTTGCCTCCGGACCATGGTCCAAACGGCCCGGGCGACTCCGGCGGCCCGCCACCGCTTTTGACCGAAGAAAACCTGCTCGATTTGATTAACTCGCAAACAGGCGATGATCCCTTCACCCAATCCGTAAAGGATATGCTTGAGCAAGCCAGCAAAGGCCTGGGAGCGGTCGGGCTGCCTTCTGGCGACGCACCGATCGTTTCTCAAAGCAACAAAACCGAAACAAAAGAAACTAAAGACGATGTCGGCCCTCCTGACCAGAATGGCAATCAGGATAAGAACCAATCCGAGCCCCGCTAAAAGCATAAACCGTGCGTTTTTTGTCTTTCGATACCAGTACCTCTGACTTGCACGTATGCCTTGCCAGCAAAGGTTCGATTGTTGCTGCTTCTGTCGTCCAATCTAAGCCGGAGGATCGTCAATATGCGGCTGCCCTGCTGATCCCGACCATTGAGGATGTGCTCAATCAGGCCAACTGGCGAAAATCAGACCTAGAGGCGCTCGTCGTAGGAGTGGGCCCGGGTAGTTTCACAGGAGTGAGAACGGCTGTGGTTACGGCCCGAACCATCGCCCAGGCCCTCAATCTGCCCCTTCTTGGTGTGCCGATCTTGGAGTGTTATGCCTACCAACATGGTGCATCGACCGCGGTTGTTCTAGGGGCGGGCCGCCAGGAATTCTTTGCTGCTAGCTATCGAGTGACGCCGCCTAAGTCCAGGCCTGGGCGTCCTCTTCTGGTTCCAACCGGTGAGCCGGCCTGTCTTAGCCGGGAAGCTGTCCTGGCAATCCTTAACGATGCCCGATCTGGCCTGGTTGAGACAAGCTGCCTGGCGGCTTTTAAAGAAAGCCAGGCCGACCTTAAAGCATTACCTCATCTAAACAATATTGCTTATGTGCAATCAGAATTGGCACTTAATAAGGTATCTTTGAGTATGGCTCAATCGGGCGCTTCCGCCAGCCAGGAATTGCTGGCTAAGACCTTTTCTTACGAGCGCATCCAGCCTCTCTACTTGCGAAATGCCTCTATTACCCTGAAAAAAGCAAGATAACGGGTTTTTTTAAATGTCGCAAGCGCTTCTGCCCATTAAAATTCGCCGAATGCAATCGCAGGATCTGGAATCGATCATGGCCATCGAGCCGGCCGCTTTTGGTAGTCACCACTGGTCCTTGCAGTCCTTTGAAAACGAGCTGAACAACGATTCAGGCTGCTACTTTTCGGCAACCGCTCCTGATTCGACCAGTTTGCTTGGTTATTCAGGTTTTTGGCTTATTGGTGAAGAGGCGCATATCACAACACTGGCTGTTCATCCGGATTATCAGGGCCAGTACATCGGCGAACGACTGTTGATCAACGACATTCTCGAGGCCAAAAAGGCCGGGGCGCGCTGGCTTACTCTGGAAGTGCGTGTCTCTAATGAAAAGGCCCAGAACCTTTATTTCAAATATGGCTTCAAAAGTATCAGCGTGCGCAAAAGTTATTACCAGGATAACGACGAGGATGCCCTTGTGCTCTGGACAGAAAACATCGAAACCTCCCGGTTTAATCGGCTTTTAGAGAAACGCATCGAAGTTATGGAGCCGCAGTTTGAGGCGCACCCTCAATGGTTGCAACTGAAAACTAGTAAATGAAGGCGTTGCTTTTTGCCTTGACGGCATTGATAAGCAAGCGGAAAATATGCCAATTCGGGGGCGACAAACTTGCAGCTATTTTTCAAGGGAAAAAACACAGGGAAGGTGCACCGCATCAAGCGCAAGTCCTTAATTGGGCAAGTGGTGATTGTGCTTTTGGGTCTGGAAGTGCTTTTTCTCGCTTCATTTACTGCCTTTGAAATGCCCACTGCCACTGGGCGCAATCTCAATTTATTCGCCAGGCAGCGTCTGCAGATGGTTGTCAGTCAACTGCCGGCGCGCTTGCAGGCCCGCCTCTACCGAGCCGTGCCGGAAATTGCCGAGCCAGCCAATCAGGCGGTTCGCTATAGCCTCTATGTGCCGCAGGCGCCAGCAGCGATATTCATAGGCTATGTTTTGAGTTATCCGCTTGCTAGCATTGCTGCCGCCTTGTTTGTCCTGGTCGGGCTGGTTGCTCCCTTCTTCAACGTGCACCCCTTTGTCGCCGGGGGCGGCCTCGATTATTACCTGCAGCCTGGATTCGGCTACCTGATTGGCATGGTGCTCGCTTCCACTCTGGTTGGTTTGATTACCAAAAATCGGCGCACCACGGCAAGCCAGCTTCTTTCCACGGCGGTTGGCTTAGCGGTCGTCCATCTGACGGGACTGGCATACTTGTTGGGCATATGCCTTTTCTTTTCGATATTTCAAGACTTGCACGCATCGCCGGTTTGGTCCCAATGGGTTTTTGAGCAAGCCCGCAATTTGAGTTGGTACGCCCTCCCTTACGATTGTCTTTTTGGTTTGGTCGGGGTGGCACTCGGCTTCCCATTTAGATGGCTGGTCAATATTTTGGTGGCGCCGGACATCGCCGTGAAACATCATCCGCCTGAACAGAGCTTGAAGATGATCGGACCGATGGGAGGTTAGCGCTTGCCTGACGAAGCCGAAAGGAAACGATCTGGCTGGGGATGGTTTGCTATTGCCGCTGGTTTAGGTGGCCTGGCTGCTTATCTCTACGCCAGCCGTATAGCGGCCCGCAATTATCGTCTTGAAAGGGTGAAAGTCTGGTTGGGCAACGGCATGGACAAGTCTAATCAGCCAGTGATCGAAAAGGGTAAACAACGGTTTTCCATTCTCCATCTTTCCGATTTGCATTTGTGCCGCGGCGATGATGATAAAGCAGCGTTTCTCAAGATGATCACCGATGAAGAATATGACCTGGTAGTGATCACCGGTGACATTTTTGAAAATGAGAGCGGCTTTGCTTATGCTCCCTCGCTCTTGACCAGGAAGCCGCGCCTGGGTGCCTATGCGGTTTTGGGCAATCACGATTACTACGCCTATACTCTATTCAACAAAACGATCGGCGAAGTAGTCAGGCCCTGGAGCACGCCTTCCCAAATGCGCAGCGTCGCTGGGCATATAGCAGCCCTGGAAAATCATGGCTATCGCGTTTTGCGCAATGAACTGGTCAGGATAAACAGCGATAAGCTGGCGATCATCGGCATTGATTTCCCCACGATTGAAAGGGAAGATTTGGACAAACTGGTTGGCGAGACGGAACCGGATGAATTATTGATCGCCTTGTTCCATAAGCCGAAAAATCTAGCCATGCTCTCACAGGCTGGTATTAAGTTGGCGCTCGGTGGCCACACCCACGGTGGACAGGTGCGCGTACCGGGAGTAGGAGCGATCATCACCAAGTCCGAAATGCCTAGAAGCGAGGCGTCAGGACTAGTCTGGCGTGGCGACACAGCCTTTCATATTTCCCGCGGCCTGGGCGCCGATCCCCGTACTAACATAAGGTTGTTTTGCCCGCCAGCCGCAACAGTT
Source organism: Candidatus Melainabacteria bacterium (assembly GCA_003175915.1). Classification (GTDB taxonomy): domain Bacteria; phylum Cyanobacteriota; class Vampirovibrionia; order Obscuribacterales; family Obscuribacteraceae; genus PSRH01. The sequence continues at coordinate 5,827 of PSRH01000165.1, forward strand.
ATTGAAGTAATGTCCGAAATTTGAGTTAGCCGCCGAATATCGAACTGGCGCGTTTGACCATGGAATAGATGATATTGCGGTGCAAATTGACCGGGTAGGGTGTGCCACCATCGACCAGTACTCCGAAGATGGCGCCATTTTCAAATTTGCCGATCAGATCCACCCGTCTGAATACACCCTTTTTCGGATAGTCTCTTGGCGTGCCGAAACTCAAGTTCACGTCTTCCTGCCTGACAGAGCCGGTTGTGATCAACTCCAAGCGAGTGCCATGGGCATAGAACAAGTCACCTTTGAGCACCTCTCCCTTCCGAAACAGGGAAAGGCGCACCATGCCGAGCCTGGGGCTGACGCAGGAATATTCTCCAGTGAGGTCGCCCATCATCCAGAGGACGCAAACCGTTGCCATTCCAGCCACCATTAACAAGAGGAACATGCTCAGCAAGATGTTCATAAAGTGCCGCGACTGGCGGTCAATTACGTTCTCTTTCGGATGCAGGTTGGGATAGGTAGATTTCAAGATCGTGGTTATGGTACTAAATCTGGTACTAGCTTGTAGAGATAGCGGATAGTGGCGGCGTCGTTGTTTGAAATGGTTCCGTTGCCATAGTATACGCTCATCAGGTCGTGAGGGTCGCGGCTGTGTCCTTCTATACCCAGGGCGTGGCCAAATTCATGCGCGGCCGAAGCCCGCATCTTGGTAAGGGCCATCGGTCTACCTACTGCGTCGGTCGTGCGCAGGACGATGACTACTGGCTTGAAGGGCAGGCGTTTGCCGGATTGAACGTCCCTGAGCCAGAAGCTCCGTTTGGAGGTATAGCCACGAATATCATTGGCAAAGAGAGCCATGCCATTGTTACCGACGAAATGGTTAACCCAGAAGACATAGATATCGGCGTCACTCGGGTCGTCGGTAAACTGGAATGAAAAGAGGCCCTCCTTTTCAAATCGTTTCCAAATACCGATGCCCTGGACGGCCGCATCGTAGTGTTCCGGGCAAAAGCCCTCGGCTATAGGCTGATTCTCCAATTCTCCCTGACTCTCGATTAGACTGGCTGCCAAGTCAGGCCAGTGCCCGAGATTGCCGACGTTGCAGATGGGTACGCCGCTTTCCTCATCAATAAGCTTATCCAGGGTTTTGCCATGTGATACGTAGACTTTAAGGGGCATCTGTTCGGCAAGCCAGCGGATAGTTCCCGAGCTGCTGCGAAACTGGGGATAGACGGATTGCGGCGGCAGATGGGCTGCGCTCGCTTCAGCTGCGCCAATCACTACCAGGTAAAATGACAATACTATTCTGACTAAGGTTGGCATCGCAGTTAAGCAAAGTAGGTATTTGTCAGATTAATTCAGAATAGACTTAAGCTCAATGTTTCTAGCTATCAATTATGGCCGATCAAAAGCGGGCGGTTCCCGAAAATGTAGCTGGTAACTTCTTTGTAGATTTTACCTGTATTAATTGCGATACGTGCAGGCAGTTGGCTCCTGAAACCTTTGCCGATGCCGGTAACAATTCCTGTGTCAGCCACCAGCCTGCCAATAGTGACGAGGAAAGGAAGGCATTGAGGGCTTTACTGAGCTGCCCGACCGCCTCGATTGGCACGCGTCGGAAGAGCAAGACCCAAGAAGTAGTGGCCGATTTTCCCCTTACGATTGAGGCGGACGTATTTTATTGTGGTTTCAACTCTGCCAAGTCATACGGTGCCAATAGCTTTTTTGTGCGGCACAAGGACGGCAACTGGCTGATCGATTCGCCGAGATTTGTTAAATCATTAGTTGAGCAATTCAAGAGACTTGGAGGTATCAAGTATATCTTTCTCAGCCATCAAGACGATGTCGCCGACGCCGGCAAATACGCTTCTACTTTCGGCGCCAGTCGCATTATTCACAATGAGGACGCGCAAGCTGAGCCGGATAGTGAAATTGTCATCAAGGGCGAGAAGCCGAAGCAGTTTGGGGATGAATTCCGGGTTATTCCAGTGCCGGGCCATACGCGGGGTCATATGGTGCTTTTGTACAAAGATCGCTATTTGTTTGCCGGTGATCATGTCTTTTTTGATCCCGCCTCCAAGAGATTGACGGCCTCAAGGCGACATTGCTGGTATTCTTGGCAGCACCAGACCGAATCAATGGCGTCGCTTATTGGCTTGAGTTTCGAATGGGTCCTGCCCGGCCATGGTCAGCGGGTTCATTTCGATAAAAAAGAAATGCGCAAACAAATGAAAGATCTGGTTGAGCGCATGCGCGCCCCCTCCCAACACTGGCAGGAAGAATAGCTCAAGAACCAGTTGAATCAGGTATGATCGCCACGACAAAAGGAGCGGTCCGTGATTCAACATACGTTAAAACTAAGTGATACTGCTAAGAAACTGGTTGACGAGAGTCTCACTCGCATTGGCAAGCATCCCTTTATTGCCGGAGCTATCGACGGAAAACTGAGCAGGGAGCAGATCAAGCGCTGGGTCTTCTGCGCCGGTCGGGAAAGCCGCATATTTCCTGGTGTAGTCAAAAACATTTTGGCACTTTGCTCGCCGTCCGACCAAGAAATTGCCACCACCCTCTTAAGGAACCTCAACGACGAACTGGGCAATGGCAATCCGCAAGAAGCGCACTTTCAACACTATCTCGGATTGTTAACTGAGATGGGAATTTCCTACGATCAGTTCTCCTCTTACGATGAGAAAGCCGGAATCAAATTGGCTCTCAGCCTGGCATTCAATGTTTCAAGGCAAGAGCATCTCGCCACGGCGATCGGCTACCTCCTCGTTAACGAAGGCATGACACCAATCACCTACTCTGCCGTAGGCGAGGCCCTTCGCCACGAGTACAAATTTTCCGAAATCCCCTTTTTGGCTGCCCATGTTGATATCGA
>PSRH01000072.1 GCA_003175915.1 Candidatus Melainabacteria bacterium
CTGTTGAACACCCCATACCGTTTCTATGGGTTGACGATTGGGCAGCTGCTCATGCTTGTCCTGGCCGTTCTAGCTGGTATTTATTCCTGGACCAATATGCCGAACGCCAATATGAAGGTATTCAACGGTTTGCCCCTTGGCTTTCTGGTATGTATGGCCATTGTTTGCGGGGCGATGGTCTTCGTTTTTGCTAATCAAATCAAACCCCTGCAGTGGTGGCGTAATAAGCTGCTTTACACTTTGCGTCTTCGTCCGAGCATCTACGTTCCCTGTCGCCAACCGGCCCACATCTATCCAGATGCCAATATAATTGAAGGAACGACACAGAAATCCAGCGAATTTTCTGTTTTGGCGCGCAAATAAAATCAACAACCGCTTATAACATGACCGATAGCACACCATTTGCCAGGTTCCGGAAGGCCTCTTCAGGCTCTTCTTCAGGCCGCCCCGAGGAGTCTCGGACGCCTATCAGGGAGAACCTTTCAGGTGACGATAGTGCTCATAAAATGCCATTGACGGCCAAACCTTCCTTCCACAATATTGTGGCCGGTATTTACAACTCCTTGCCCCCGGCTCTAAGGGAAGCTATTCCAATTGCCAACCATAGAGGAGTTGCCGCAGGCGCTGAGGATGATACGGCATTCCCTGCTGATCGCGGGCTGCATGGCTGGGAGGATGTTTGTTTCATATACGCTATCCCTGGAGATGACCAAGATGACGGCGTCGTTGTTCTGGCCGACGGCAGCTTTCGGAAATATCTCGAATGTAAGGGTATCAATGCGCTTCTTTTCGATGAAGCCGATCGGGAAACAATGGCCAAACAATTTGCTGCTTTTGCCAATTCCTGTGATTCGGACATTCAACTCCTGGTTAAATCGCGCAACTTGCCGGTGGATGAGTATCTTTCTAAGTACCAGGACCAGGTGCGTACCGACAACGATTATCTGAAATGGTATGCGAACTACACTGATCAATGGTTCCGTCGCGTGCAGGATGTCCACTTTGTACCGCAGCGCGAATTCTATGTGATCGTAAGCTATAAACCGCCGGATGTAGCCAACAATACAGAGCCCTGGTCAGGTAAACGCTCGATTCAAAAGCACGAAGAGTACGTGGAGGTTTTGAATCGTCTGGCCAAAACTGCCTTCGAGCAATTGCGGCAATCGAATTTGCGCCCGCAAATTCTCAATCGCAAGGAAGTGCGCGATCTCATTTACGCCGATCTTAATCCGCGACTAGCGCAAAAGGAGCCCGGTGCTCCACCATCGCGACCAGATCTATCAGAAGCCTCATGCCTTGCTAGTTCTGCTCTTAAAGTAAACGAAGACTTTCTCTGGTTGGATGGACGCTATATTGGCACGCAATATATGGCCCACGCGCCGCACGAGACGTGGATGGGCTGGCTCGTCGATCTTTTAACCTTGAGCGTCGAATACACTGTCTCGATTTTCATTCACGTTTGCGATCAGGACAAAGTCCGGTCCGATCTCAAAAACAAGCACCGCTTAGGCCATATGACGGCTACCCAGTTTGCCGCCCCTGACCTGGAGGGATTGGATGCCACGCGTGGTGCGGCGGCAGCTATTCAGGAATTCTTGCGCAGCTCCAATAAAGCCTTTGACGTCAGCCTTTACATTGCGACGAGCGCTGATTCACCCGAGCGCCTGGCTCAAAACACCGATGAAGTCCGCCGGGTCTTCAAGAATCGCGGAGCTCTGATAGACAGAGGTCAGATGCTGCAATTGGACGCCTGGCAGTCGACACTACCAGTAGGCGTCGATCGCCTGGCGATCGTGCATCGGGTCATGTCGCCAATTGTCGGAACCTTCTGGCCTTTCTTTACGGCTTCTTGCGGTACACCGGACGGTGTGCCCTTTGGATTTGCCAGTGCCTCTCGCGAGCCGGTTCTGCTCAACCCATTCTTTAGAGGGGCAGGCAAGGACGCTAACAATATGTTCGTTGTTGGTACAACCGGAGCTGGTAAATCATTCGCCGTTTCCATGTTGATCTTGCGTTTACTTCCTTTGGGCACTCGCTTCGTTTTAATTGACAAAACCGTAGACAAGTTCGGTGCCTATCGCTTCGTCACCCAGTTGCTTGGCCCCGATCTGGCTTCTTATATCGATCTTGGACCGAATTCCGGTTTTGTTCTCAATCCTTTCGACCTGGGACCTGAAGACAAGCCGAGCGAACCTTCACCAGACAAAATCAGCACACTCTTGTCCCTGCTTGATCTGATGCTCGCTCCTGAGGGAAGAGAAGAACTGAATGTCGAAGAAAAGTCATTGCTGGACGGACTGATTCGTGCCGCCTATCTGGATGCGCATTTTCGCTCGACCGTACCGACCATGTCCGACCTGGCGCGGGTTGCTGCCGAAGCGGCCGCCAACGAAATCGATCCGCTGCAACGTGACCGGCTGCAACAGTTTGCCCGCGGTCTGTCTTTATTTACGCGAACCGGTGCGTTTGGCGGCCTGGTCGATGGCTATACCAACGTCGATCCGGAGAAACTCTTCACCGTATTTGATACCAGAGAAGTGAACGAGCCGAGATTGGAGAGAATCGCCGTTTTCATATTGGCAGAATACATCCGCAGGCGCGCTGCCGAATACAAAGAGCGCCGCGTCAGATTCGCCGCCATTATCGACGAAGCTGCTACTTTGATGAGGTTCAGAGCCGGAGCCCGACTCCTGGACGACCTCTCACGAAGAGCCAGGCACTACGGTATGATGCTCGTTTCGATCACTCAACAGCTCAAGGACTTCTTCAGGCAATCGGAGCAAGCCGATTCCGTCGTGAAGAACTCCCACATGAAACTGATTTTGAGGCAAGATCCTAGCGACTTGAAGGTATTGAAGGAAACCTTGAGACTGAGCGATGCAGAAGTGGTAGCTGTTGAGAATTTCACCAAGGACGAGGAAAAGCGCAAGGATAGCCAGTGTCTCCTGATTGTCGGCGCTACCCACGGGGTGATCAGACTGGTGCCCAGCCCCATGGATTACTGGATCTGCACTTCAGAAGCGATTACCGACATTCCTAAGCGACAAGAAAAGATCAAGGAAGTAGAAACCAAGAATCCGAAACTGAGCAAGACGGACACAGCCCGACAAGCCGTATTTTTCCTGGGCTTGACTCACGATGGCTAAGCGCGGACTGCGTTTGTCTCACGGGACCAGATATGACAAGACAGTTTACGCCAGGCAAATTATTGATCATTTTCTGCGCCGCTTTGATAGCGGTCTGGGCTTCCTTGCAGTTGGTCAGCAATTTGAGGCTTTCCGCTCTGGCGAAGCTTGATGGACAACGTGTACTCAATTGGAGTTGGCCGCCGGAAGGGGTGCGATCCAGGGTGGAAGTGTTAAGCGCTGAGGTGCTCAACCGAACGGCCACTGACGCAGTGGTAAGAGTGAAAGCCCGGCAAACCCTGCAACATATGGACAGTTCTGGAGTAACCTTTAGGGACAGTGGAGCCGCGAGTGACTGTCAGGCTGTACTGACCTACTACAAAGCAAACCGGAACTGGCTTCTCGGTAAAGTGGAGATGCAATGATGTATTGGAAAGTGCGTAGATATACACCAAAGGAATTGCTCAAGCTCTATGGGCTCCATATTGCTCTCATTGTCAGCGTTGCGCTCAACCTTTGTTTGCTTGTCACAAGACCTAACCTGGCCAAGACGGTCAGCCCCGAAGTCAAGGCCGACTTCGACGCTTTCGCGCGCAAGGTCACGAACCATATTCTCGACACAAGTTATATTACCTACGAGGCGGCTACCATGTCCCTGATGAGCCCCGAGAGCGGTGAATTGACACCTCCGGTGGTGCGCGCCCTTCAGCAGCAGCAACAATTGCCCCGTGATATGGGCGAATTGAAGGCAACAGCGAAAACCTATATGGCCCAGAGAAGGGTGTCTTCCGTGCGCATTGACGAAGTCAATCAAAGGGAAATGGACGGTCGTGGCCTTGTGCCTGTCGAAGTGGTCGGTGTTGTCGCCGTACATTCTGCTGAGGAGGCTGATCCAGGACCAGTGCACTTCCGCTTCCGCTATCTCATAGGTATGCGACCGGGCACGCAAACACCAACCGTGGCTAATTTCCAAGACCTCTCGCCGCCGGCTAGATAGACGATTTGCACCTGCCGACGTTGAACGGGTTACAATGAAGCGTTTGCTGGGTCCGGCGCTAGGCCATTTGCCATGAGCATAAGCATGAGATTATCAAGCACCAGGGGCGCCTGTCTTCAATGGCGATTCTCGCTGATGAGAACGAACTTAATTGTCTGTTCTCTGGCAGCGCTATTGGCGATTTTACTTTGTCCCTCTCTGGCTGCCAGTGCATCGTGGAGCACTTCCTACGAGCAAGGAGTAGAAGCTCTCAATGAACAAGATTTGGCAAAGGCTGAGGCGCATTTCCGCAAGGCCCTTAACCTTGTGCAAAGTCAGTCCAAGCGACCGGAGGATACGGAACAATGCATGCTCAAACTGGCGGACACGCTCGCTCTCGACTACAAAACAGAAGAAGCGCGCAGCCTTTACCAGGAACTGCTCAACATCCTCGTCAAAAGATACGGAAGTTATAGTCCGCGATTGGCACCCGTGCTGGGAGCGCTTGGCTCGATTGAAGAGTCGGTAGGCAATCATAAAACTGCCATGGATTTTTATCTGCGGGCCTTTCACATTTATGAAAGGAATGAAGGCCCCTACAGCCCTGCTTTCGCCAAAACCCTTACTGGCATGGCGGCGACAGCTTCTAAGTTAGGAGCTACACGGCAAGCAGCATATAAGCGGTCCGGCCTATTCCTTCAGGAGGAGCCAGGATGGGAAGAAAGCAAGCAACTGGAAAGTTCGATCCATGAGAGCGGTGATCTCCTTAAGGTGAACGATCGCTCCAACCGAGATCTGATCCTTGATTATCAAAGGGAGATTCTTGGAAAGGACAGACCTGCTCAGCAATCTCGCCCTCCCGCAGACGACACCACCTCTTACTGGGAGCGAGAAAGTGAAAGTCTGATTGGCACCCATAGACTGCGACAGACCGACGAGAATTCTCAGGTGGCTTCGCGCATAGTTCCTCAGCCGGCCTCTGAATCATCGCTTTCTCCCGCCTTCAGAATTGTCAACGACACCATCTTCAATCAAAATCATTACGAGAAGAATGAGGCATCCAGCAAGCGCACGATTGCCACAGACATCGATGCCCTGGGTCCGAATCATCCATCGGTAGCAAATGATCTCACCGGCCTGGCCCAGCTATATATTTCCCAGCAAAGGTACTCAGAAGCTGAACCACTTCTAAAGCGCGCTCTGTCTATCTATCGGCAAGCGTACGGTTCGAACAACCTACTCACAGTAAATGCGACGTCGACCTTGGCTTCGGTGGAGCTTCAACTAGGCCATTACGAACAATCGACACAACTATACCGGGAAGCTCTCACAAGCGGGCAACAAATTACCGGACCGAATAGTTTGGAGACCGCCCGCATATTGAACGGGCTTGCTAGTCTCTATTTTCGTCAGGGCAAGCTGGTGGAATCCTGTACCTTCTACCAGTGGGCTGTGGCCAGCACCCAGGCGGCACTGGGTGAGAATAGCCCGCTTCTGGCTGCCAGCCTGAAAGACTACGCTCAGGTTTTGAGAAGCCTAGGGCGCGATAGCGAAGCGCTTGCTGTCGAAGCACGCGCAAACAAGATTTTGGCCGCGTCCAATTAGGATTGTGGCAGGGGTTGCCCCGACTTCTCTGGAGCCTCTTGTATTGGACGCACTTTTGATTGTTCTTGTAACTCTTCGCTGCCTTTCTTGGCGACCATGTCTCCTTGTTTAATGTCACCAAAGACTTCCACTTGATCTTTCATTATCTGACCTTTGCGCACAGATACCCAGTCGATAATGTTGTTCCTCACAACGCAGACAAAAGTATCAAGCGGTGTTGAAACAACGGCGGAGATTGGCACGAACAGCGAGGAAGCGCGTTCGTGCGTCGGCCAATACACTTTGCAAAACATGCCGGGCAGAATCGCGTAGTTTGGATTGAAGTAGTTGAGTTCGACCGGCATGGTTCGAGTTTCCTTGTCGAGTTTATTGCTGATCCGTGCCACAGTTCCTGTAAATTTGCGTCCCGGAAATGCGGACACGGTGAATTGAACTTGAGAGCCAGGGACGACCCCGGCAGTATCAACTTCAGGAACTGGTGCAACGATTCTCAAAAGATCTAGCTGTGCGATCCGGCAAACAGGCGGATAAGCGCCGGTGCCATCGGGCCCAACAAAACTGCCGACGTGCATTTTTCTGTCGGTGACATAACCGTCAAAGGGAGCCTTTATTTGCAGATACGAAGCAAAGACGGCGAAATTGTCGAAAGCCTTTTCTTCAGCTTCAACTTCTTGCCTGCGCATGGAGACTTCGTGTGCTTTGGCATTGACTTTCTGGATGGCATTGTTGACGTCCTGACGATCAGCCTCGACAGATTGGGACCATTGCACGACATCGTTGTCGGCGATCACTCCGGGAACCAGCGAGGACGTATAAACTCTCTGGTAAGTTGATTGATCCGCGAGCAAATTTGCCTTACGTTTATTCAGCTCTGCTTGTAGATCTCCCAGCTTCGACTCTTCTGCCGCCAAAGTCGCCTTGGCTGCCGAGATTCTTGCCAACCATTCATTTCGACGTGCTAAATACTCCGGTGCGTACATACGAGCCATTAACTGGTTTTTCTTGACGACGGAGCCACGGTCGACGCCAATCCACTCAACAAAACCTGGAATCTTGGGATAAATCAGGACATCCTGATAGGCCTCAATTTCACCCGGCAGTTGATCCTCGCGAAAGAGAGCTTTGGATTCTACCTTGACCACAGGCACAGAAATCTCTGCTTGTTCCTGCGGTTCTGCTTCAAGCGCTGGATGATGAAAGGCATTCCAGATGAAGAAAAAACCAACGCCGGCTAATGCCAGAACAACCATGACAAAAACAAGATTCTTAGTGTTAAACAGAGAGGATTGCATAGTCGATCTCTTTATTTTTCTCCTAGGTCATCAGGGTAAACAGACATGGGTTTTAAGGGAGCACCCTTCTGGACAATCGCAAATACGAGAGGAAGTAGAGTAAGAACAGAAAGAGTGGACATTGTCAGACCGCCAATTACGGCGCGCCCGAGGGATGCACTTTGTCCGCCAGACAGGGCCATAGGAATCATGCCGGCAATCATTGCGATCGAAGTCATTAAGATAGGCCGCATTCTGCTCTGAGCACCATGTATGGCTGCCTCCTCCGCACTCTTACCAGCACGTCGACTTTCTTCGGCGAAGACTACCAATAAGATGGCGTTTGCGATGCCGACACCAATAGCCATGATCGCGCCCATGAACGATTGAACGTTGAGTGTAGTTCCAGTGATAGTCAGCATTGTCAGAACGCCAAGAAGAATTGCTGGAGTGGTAGACATCACGATCAGGACAACGCGTGCAGCTTGAAAATAGGCAAGCAGCATCAACGTTATCACAACGACTGCTAAAAGAAGTCCGGTAAGCAAGTGGAAGAAAGTATCTTCCATTACGGGTATCTGTCCTGCCACCCTTGTGAACACGCCCGGAGGTGCTGTGCCTGCTCGCTTTACCGCTTCTCTCACCTGGTTGCCTGCTCTAGCCAGATCGTTCCCTGAAAGATTAGCTGTGATTGATACCATCCGCATCATGTTGAAGCGGTCGAATTCACCTTGCGTAGTACCATAATGCACGCTGGCAACATCCGAAATGAGTGGATGTTGGCGTCTGAGCGTGTGGCTTCCCGGATAGTACTTATCGATGTCGGAATTTTCCAACATGTCCTTTTCTTGCATTTGAATGCTACGCGTACTGCTCATAGTCGGAAAACTGGCGATGTCATCCTTGGATCTGATTTGATCCTGAGGCACCTGCACTTGCACCTGGTAAGAGAAGCCACTGGCTGGATCTCTCCACAAACTGAGCTCCACAAAGCGGCTGGAGAAAAATGCCGGTTGCAGCGACATGCCGATTTCCTCCGGGGTTACGCCTAACTGTCCGGCAAGCTCCCTGTCAATCTCAATTTCACAGGTCGGATAGTCAAGCGCTTGTCCCCATTGCAAATCGCGCAAATTGCCAATTTTGGTCATTTGTCTCATTACCTTACGAGCAAAGACCTTGTCGGCGACCAGGTTGTGTCCGGTCACCTGCACCTGTATTGGGGTCGGCGAGCCGACATTCATAATTTGGCTGACCAGATCCCCTGGCTCAAAGGAGAAGCTCGTATCTGGAAGATCTTTCGCCAGGCGCTTGCGCAGGCGGTCCTTAAGAGAGCTCATGTCTATATGAGCGGCTTCGCGCAATTGCACATCAAGCACGGCTTGATGCGGTCCACTTGTCCAAAGGAACGCCGAATTGATCGGAAAATATGGAGGCTGCTGGCCAGCGTAACCAAGACTCTTCTCCAGGTTGTTTTCGCCTACTTCAGCTTTGATCGCCGCCAGCGTTTGCTGAACCCTGGTTTCTAATGCTTCCACCCGCATTCCTGTGGGCGCAGTAATCCTCATGCGAAATTGACTACTGGCGGATTCGGGAAATAACTGTTTACCGATTGTCTGATAGAGCAGGACGACCACGCCTCCTGCCAGAGCAGCATAGACGATCACAAGCGGCAACCGGACCGGCATCAAAACATGAAGTATGTCGGACAACCTCGCCCTCAACCCGTCTACCCAGTCGGCCTTAGCCTCTTTGTGCTCCTCCTTGATCAACCAGACTGACAGAATGGGAACCAGGGTGGACGCCAACGTCGTTGAAGCAACCATGGCCAAACCAACCGCTAGCGACAAAGGTATGAACAATTCACGAGTAATCCCGACCATGAAAAAGGAAGGGACAAAAACCGCTACCACGGAAAGCATGGCCAGAAGTCTGGGCACCATTGTCTCAACACAAGCGTCATAAACCGCTCGGGCCAGTTGTGAACCCGCTGCTAGATGGCTATGAATGTTCTCGATACATACGGTCGCTTCGTCGACCAGAATGCCGATGGCCAGAGCTAGTCCGCTTAGTGTCTGAATGTTAATCGTTTGCCCCAACAACCAAAGTCCGACAATGGCAGACAAAAGAGAGAGGGGAATTGTGGTGACGACGATTGCCGTGCTTCTCAAATCTCTCAGGAAGAGGAGGATCATCAGACCCGGCAAGAGAGTGCCCAAGAGCCCTTCGTGGAAGACATCGTTGATCGCTTCCCTGACGTACTTGGATTGGTCGAACTCGTAGCTTACGATTACGTCGGAAGGCATCACCGCTTGCATTCTGCGGAGCGCCATGCGCAGTGCGTCGACAACTGAGACCGTTGAAGCGTCGGCTCTTTTCACCGCGGGAATGTAAACGGTTTGTCGCCCGTTGAATATGGCATAACCGGCCAGGATGTCCGACGAATCTTCAACCGTGCCTATGTCTTTGATGAAGATCTGGGGACCATGTCCCCTTCTAATTGGAAAATAGTCGAGCTGATGGATGTCAGGCAAGTCAGTATTCACAGGAGCAATGCGCAAATAGTCGCCGGTTCGCACATTACCTGCCGGCAAGACCTTATTGCCGGCGATCAATGCGTCAATCAGCTCGTCGCCTGAAATGTTGTAGCGTCTCAATTTGTCGGCATCGACATTAACCACTATCGATCTGATGTTTCCCCCGAATGGCGGCGGCGCTTCTGCACCGGGCACAGTGGCAAGCAACGGTCGGATGCGAGTGTAAGCGAGATCCTCTAACTCTTTTACGCCTCTTGTTTTTGAAGATAGGACGATCTGTCCGACCGGGAGACTGCCGGGGTCGAACCTCAATATAAAGGGGTTGTACGTACCGTGAGGCATCAAGCTTGTTGCCCGATTTGCCATAGCTACGATCGCCGCCATGGCGCTGGACATGTCTGTGTCAGGATGAAAATACACCTTGATCAGGCTGACGTTTTGAATCGATTGAGATTCGATGTGCTCAATCCCCGGCACATAGAGAAAAAAGAGCTCGTACATGGACGTTATATAACCTTCCATTTGAGCCGGTGACATACCGCCATATCCTTGGATCACGTAGATAGCCGGAATTTTTAAATCAGGAAAAATATCTCGCTTCATGGTGGTCAGTGCCATTACCGACACCAGCACGATGCTCAAGATCGCCGAGACCACGGTGATCGGTCGTTTCATGGCTGCTTGGATGATCCACATGCTTACTTAAATCCTCATTAGTACTGGTTCGGCATGTTGCCTTCAGCGATTGTCACTAGTTGAAGCAAAGGTCTGAGATCACCTTGAACATAAGCAATCGAAAGAATGGCACGCCATACTTCAACCTGGGCGATTGCGTCTTTTACCTCAGCCTTGGCCAGAGCCTTTTCTGCTTCAGCCAGTGTCACCATGTTCGTTAATCCTGTGCTGTACCTTTTCAGGACTTTGATTTCCTTCACTCTTGCTGCTTCAACCAGTATTGGAGTCTGGTTGGCGATCTGCCTGTTTTCATCGAGCAATATTCTTGCCTTTGTGTCTTTCTTCTCTAAAATTTGCATTGCTAGATCAAAATCGGCTCGTGCAGCCAACTCATTGCTGTGGGCCATTTGCTTTTGGGCCTTAAGCGGAAAGTATTCAAAAAAGGGAAAACTATAGGTGCCGCCAATCATGTAATTAAATACCTGAGGCAAGATTCCGCCAGCAACCGAAGGGATTGGATTGCTATTATCGCCACTGCCCCTTCCCCAAACGGAGGCGTTCAACCACAAGTGGGGTCGGTAGGCCTTATCAAGAACCACTTGCTTGGCTCGCCAGCGATCGACCTCCGCAAGTTTGGAAAGGGCCAAAGGGTGCGAGGTCAAATCAAACGGACCGAAAGGGTGAATTGCCAACGGGCGGCTTATCAGCGGGTGTGAAACTACATCGATATCACGGGACGCCACACCCATTTTTTCTGCCAGCTCAACCAGAGCCAAGCGAGTGTCTCTTTTCGATTCAATGAGCCCGATTCTCGCTTCGGCCACTTCAAAATCCCATTCCGCTGCTTCTACGCCTGGCCTGAGGCCCTGGGCTACCAGCGTCTTCGCTTTCAGGTTAGCGGCTTCCATGTGATCGAGCTCAGCTTGTTTGGCAAGCACCACTTGCTTGGCAATGGCCGCATCGAGAAAGGCATCAGCAGCAGCAAATGCCACATCAAGCTTAGTGAGATTGATGTCGGCTCTTGCTACCCTGGCATCGGCGTAGGCGAATTTATCGTTAGCTTTTCTCAGTCCCTGGTCAATCAAAAGCCAGTTGAAGTTAAGACCCTGCAGGTTATTGGCCAACATTTTGCCGGTGTTGTGGTTGGCCGACGGTCCTGAATCCACCGGCACGGTGTCGAAGCCCGACACGTTATTCATGACAACACTGGCAACTCGGTTGGGTGTGACAGCCGACTCTTGAAAGTCGATGTTCAAGTTAGGCAAATATTGGGTTTTAGCGAGGAAGATATTAGCTTTGGCTGCTTGCAACTTAAATTGCTTTTGAGCAATCGAAGGATAATTTCGCAAGGCAATAGCAACTGCTTCGCGTATGGTTACTGCTTTGGTTGGGCTGATCGGCTGGAACTGAATGTCCGGTACTGCCGTCTCCCTTCCTGCAGCAAGCGATAACTGCCGAGAGGCGAGCGAAAACAGCGTGACGAAAATCAACGCGATAGCCAGCCTTATTCGCACACTTGGCAAAACCATTCGCGGCGTAACCCTCGGGTTCCGGTAACAACGGATCTGCAAAAGATGTCAATTAGAAGCAAAAGACCGGCAGGCCGGCTGGTGCTGATTGAGTCCCAAATTTTACTACACAGGCACGAACGGAAAGTGAATTTACATCAGGTAAATTGCAAACTTAAATTAGGATTCCGGCATCTAAGTTGAGGGCCAGTCGTACAATGATACGCAGTTGTTCCTCTAAGTGATCGGCACAAGGTTCCAATGAAACTGCCCGCAAGTGTCGTGCTTGTCCATTTATTAGTGCTTCTGACATTGTCTTCAGGCACCGTATCTGGTGTACTGGCCGACACGGCAAGCGACTTTGGCGACAGCAAAACTGATCTAAAACTTAGTAAATACGAACCAGGATACCGAGGTGAGGACGACCAGGTAAGCTCCGCTGACGAGGTTGACCGCGACCGGCACGAGGGAAGCACTAATAGTGAAAACGACTCGCACGACAACGATCAAACTGCGCCTCCTACAGCTGATGATCCGGGAAGCCAGTTCAACACCCCCAGCTATATTGACGCTGACTTCCAAAAGAAGAGCTTCAAAGACCTTAAGTACGCAGATAAGAGCAAACGAAAAGGGCTCGACTGGTTTAAACCAACAGAGGATGCGGCGGCTGACGAAAGTGTTCGTGAAAATGTTCATCGGTCTCAACTCGATCGGCCTAAGCCCGAACTGGAGGCGGACGACGATGAGGCTGAGAAAAAGGTGTCTCAACCACCGGCTGATGTTCTTTATAGCGATTGGGTTCCCAGTAAAGCAGTGCGACAAAACAATGGCGGTTTCGGAACCGCCGAGGATAATGGTGCCCCCGTACCGTATCGGATGAGCGGACACCTGAACATCGAAAGAGGATTTCCCTGGAATCCCAGCGACTAGGCACAAAGAGTTACTTGGGAAGGGTTAGCGTTGCCTGTTTGAAAGCCAGTTTTCTCATAATCATATGAGCATTG
>PSRH01000119.1 GCA_003175915.1 Candidatus Melainabacteria bacterium
AGTGGCTCCGACAGGATTCGAACCTGTAGCCTGGCGATTATGAGTCGCTTGCTCCACCATTGAGCTACGGAGCCATTGAGGGCGGAAGGCCTATTTTAAGCTATTTGCCACCGCCGGGGAGAGATATTTTTCGACAAAATCGGTGGAAACGTCACCATCCTGAAAACTCGGGTGGGCCAGCACTTTTTGGTGGAAAGGAATTGTTGTCTTGATGCCGGTAATGCAGTACTCATCAAGGGCACGTTGCATTCGTTGAATCGCTTCGCCTCGGTCGCGACCCCAGACGATCAGCTTGCTTATCAGCGAATCATAGAACGGTGGGATGGAATAACCAGGATAGGCATGGCTGTCCACACGCACACCTGGTCCACCGGGAGCGATGTAAGCATCGATTTTGCCGGGGCAGGGAAGGAAGCTGCGGTCCGGGTCTTCGGCATTGATACGGCATTCGATCGCATGTCCTTGAAAGCGAATGTCTTCTTGCTTCACGGTCATGGGCAGTCCGGCAGCAACACGAATTTGCTCTTTAATCAGATCCACACCGGTGACACATTCTGTAACAGGATGTTCTACCTGAATGCGCGTATTCATTTCCATAAAGTAGAACTCGTCGTTAGACAGAATGAATTCGACGGTACCAGCTCCCTCGTATTTAATTTCGCGAGCGGCGCGCACGGCTGCATCGCCCATTTTCTTGCGAAGCTCTGGGGTTAGAACCGGACAGGGTGATTCCTCTATTAGTTTTTGATGGCGGCGCTGCACTGAGCAATCTCGTTCGCCAAGGTGAATATATTCGCCCTTACCGTCAGCTAATATCTGAATTTCTACGTGACGAATCGGCTTGAGGTATTTCTCCAAATAAATGCCAGCATCGCCAAATGCCGCTGCGGCCTCGCTTCTGGCTGCGGCCAAAGCCGAGGCCAGTTGTTGATCGTCGTAAGCGATTCGCATGCCGCGGCCACCACCGCCAGCGGTGGCTTTGACAATCACCGGAAAACCGATTTTTGCGGCCAGTTGAAAGGCCTCGGCTTCGTTGTCTATAAGTCCACGGCTGCCAGGAACAATAGGCACGCCCGCCTTCCTCATCGCTTCGCGAGCAGACGATTTATCACCCATGGACTCAATTGCTTTGGCGCTCGGTCCAATAAATTTGATGCGGTGGTCAGCACAAATTTCAGCGAAATTGGCGTTCTCCGACAGAAACCCGTAACCAGGGTGAATGGCATCAGCGCCAGTAACAACAGCCGTGCTGATCAAGGCGGGAATGTGCAGGTAACTTCTTTGCCCTGACGGCGGTCCGATGCAAAACGCCTCATCGGCAAGCTTGACATGTAGTGAATCGGCGTCGGCCTGGGAGTATACGGCGACCGTGCGAATCCCCAACTCTCGGCAGGCCCGGATTACTCTAAGGGCAATCTCTCCGCGATTTGCAACGAGTACTTTTTCGAACAAAATCTAGCCCTTTGGATCAACTAAAAACAATTGCTGTCCGTACTCAACTGTTGAACCGTTCTCTACGCAAACCTTGACGATCTTCCCGGCTACTTCGGACGGCATGTCATTCATCAATTTCATTGCTTCGATGATGCAGACAGTCTGGCCGACTGAAATGCGATCGCCGACCTCAACATAGGGATTGGCTGTTGGTGTCGAGGCACGATAGAAAGTACCCACCATTGGAGAGGTTACCGGTACAAGACCATTCAAACCGGCTGAACCTTCGCTGGAAGCCTCATGTGCTTGAGGCTTCGGCTCAAAGGAAAGTTCGGGACTGCGAGCCGGTGCCGGGTTCAGTATCATCGCCGGCTTTTCGGCTGATAAATCGAGCTGCACGGACTGAGCAAGCGGACCCGATTTCTTAATAGTTACTTTTTCTTCGCCAATCTCAATGGTTAACTCGGTAATGTCAGTCTTGCTGACAATGTCGAGCAGGTCTCGAATTTGCTGTAAATCTATTTTCACTAAGGGGCCTCGAACTCCAGGTCAAACTCTCGTTATGTATTTGCGTGAGCGAGTGTCTACTCGAATTTTATCTCCAACCTTGACGTGAAACGGAACTGAAATTACCGCACCTGTTTCCAGGGTAGCTGGTTTTCCGCCACCGGAGCTGGTGTCACCACGCTCATCAGGTGCTGTTTCGGCAACGGTCAACTCGACTGTATTGGGTAGGTCAACTCCTATCACCCTATTCTCATATTTTAGAACAGTTATGCCTTCAAGGTTTTCCTTAAGAAACTCGGCCGACGTGCCAATTTGGGAAGCTTCCAGCTCCAATTGTTCGTAAGTAACCGTATCCATCATGACGAAATGTTCGCCCGCTTTGTAAAGATATTGCACCTCTGATTTTTCCACCACAGCACTGGGAAGCTTTTCGCCCGCCCTGAAGGTGCTCTCAAGCACATTGCCGGTTTCTAAATTTTTCAGCTTAGCCCTGACAAACGCCGAACCCTTGCCAGGTTTCACGTGCATTGACTCGACTATCTGCCACACTCCGTTATTCCATACGATTGTTACGCCCGGACGGAAGTCGTTGCTCGAAATCATTGATGAATCCAGTCTTTCCTATAAACCTGACCGCCTCGATACGACCAGGTAGTCAAGAAAACCTGTTCCTCCGGCAGACAAGCCAGCATTCTAACATTAGTCCGGCAAAGCCAGTCCAATGTTGCTGGATCGCTGTCGTCGTTCACTGACATTGTTGCCGACTCGCTGTCACCGCAGCTATAATCCATATTTTGGGATTTGAAGAACCCTTAAAGTAAGATAAATGCTTACCTGGGCTACTAACCATTTAGGCAACGGTAACGCCGTGTCTAAGCCGCAACACTGGACGATTTCGCAGGATGACAGACGCAGACTCCCCAGCCAAAAACCCCGAAGCCAACAAAAGCGGCTATCCGTTTGCCGAGGTGGAGAGCAAGTGGACCAAGTTTTGGTTCGACCGGGAGGTGTTCGACCTGGACATTCAGCCCGACCAGCCGAGGTTTTCGGCTGCTCTGCCGCCGCCGAATATCACAGGCAATTTGCACATGGGGCACGCGCTCAACGGCACGCTCCAGGACGTATTGACCCGCTTTAAGCGCATGCAGGGCTACAGCACCCTCTGGCAGCCCGGCACCGATCACGCCGGCATTGCCACGCAAATGGTAGTTGAACGACAACTCGCCCAGGAAGGCAAAAATCGCCGCGACCTCGGCCGCGAGCCCTTCATCGCCCAGGTCTGGAAATGGCGCGAAAAATACGGCAACCAGATCATGAACCAGTACAAACGGCTCGGCGTGAGCTTCAACTGGGATCGGGTCGCTTTCACGATGGACCCTTCGTACGTAAAAGCCATCTATAAAGCCTTTACCATTCTCTACAACGAGGGCTTAATTTATCGCGGCAATCGCGTTACCAACTGGTGCCCCCGCTGCCTTACCAGCGTTTCAGATCTGGAAGTACAGCACGAAGAAATTAAGGGAAACCTCTACTGCATCAGGTACGCCCTCGAGGACGTCCCGGCGGGCGGACCGGACCATATCACAGTAGCAACGACGCGACCGGAGTCGATGTTCGGTGATGTTGCTGTGGCTGTGCATCCCAAAGACGAACGTTACAAGAAGTTCATCGGCAGGCGCGTCATCCTGCCAATTGCCCAGCGAAAAATTCCTGTAATCGCTGACACATACGTCGATCGGGAATTCGGTACAGGGGCGCTCAAGATTACCCCCGGACACGATATGAATGACTGGGAAGTCGGACAACGGCATGCCCTGCCGTCACCGGTTGTCATCGACGGCGAAGGCAAGCTCCTCCATAACGAATTCGTGCCCAGGAAATATCGCGGCATGGAGCGCTTCGCCGCCCGGGAGGCGATCGCCGCCGATCTCAATGCCAAAGGCATGATGGAAGAAGTGCGCGATTACGTTCACGGCATCGCCCACTGCGACAGATGTAATGCCATTATCGAACCACAACTTTCGGACCAGTGGTACCTGCGCATGGACGAGCTGGCCAAACCGGCAATCAAATGTGTGGAAGACGGAGAAGTTACCTTCATACCGGAGCGTTACACCGCCACTTATCTTGATTGGATGAAGAATATCCGTGATTGGAACATCAGCCGTCAATTATGGTGGGGACAGCGGATTCCCGTTTGGACATGCAGCAGTTGCGGCACCATGGATGCGTTCGAAGACACGCCGAATTCTTGCACCAAATGCGGTTCTAAGCTTATGGAACAAGATCCGGATGTGCTTGACACCTGGTTTAGCTCCGGGCTCTGGCCCTTCGCCACCCTGGGATGGCCTAAACCAACGTTGGAAATGACTATCTTCTATCCGACTAGCATTTTGTCTACGGCAAGAGAAATTATCAACCTCTGGGTTTCCAGAATGATTTTCTTGAGCCTCAAGTTGTTGCACAAGATTCCATTCAAGCAAGTGCTCATCCATCCGGTTATTCAAACTGCCGATGGAAAGCGGATGTCCAAATCAAAGGGTAACGCCGTCGACCCGTTGGAAATGATTGAAAAATATGGCGCCGATGCCAATCGTTTCTGGTTCACTTCACTCGGCATAAAAGGCGATCAAGATGTACGCTTCCGCGAGCCAAAACTTGAGGACTACAAACGATTCGTCAACAAGCTCTGGAACGCGGGGAACTTTGTACTTGCCCAGCTACCAAGCGGACCGCCACGTGATCTGGATCGGAACCATTTGACTCTGGCTGATAAGTGGATTCTGCATCGTTACCACAGCCTGTTAAAAACGCTGGATGATGCCTATGCCAATTACGATTTTCATTTGATTGCCAAAGAACTCTACGATTTCGTCTGGCGCGATTTTTGTGATTGGTACATTGAGATTGCCAAAATCCAGATGCAACAGAAGGAAAACGGCAACGATAGCAAAGATCAAACGCGCAATGTTCTACAAGCCGTGTTTGAAAGCCTGTTAAGGGCGATTCATCCGGTGATGCCCTTTGTCACTGAAGAGCTCTGGAGTCGCACACCGAAGTCCCCACTCTTCAGCAAATTGCGCTCAATAATGTTTGCTCCATATCCTCGCGCTGTTCCAACCTTCCACGACGAAGCAGCAGAATCGCAAATGGACCTGGTCATCCGCGTAATTCGCTCCGTTCGCAACATCCGGCAGGTCTATGGCATTCCAGCCGGCACAGAAATTACAACCAATCTTTCCGTAAACGAGCAGACAGAAAGAGAACTGCTCGTCAGGTCCAAGCATTACATTGAAAGACTGGCTAAGACTCAAGTGACGATGGATTCCACAAACGGCGATTCTAAGGCGCACACGGCCACCGATTCAATTTCAAATACAACTATCAAAGTGCCCCTCGACGCGTTGATTGATGTTGAAAAAACAAAGGACAAATTGACCCAGCGCAAGCAATCGATCGAAAAAGAACTGTTGAAAGTCGAGCAGGTTTTCAACAACGAAGAATTCAAGTCCAAAGCGCCGCCTGACAAGGTTGATGTCATGCAGACACAGTTGGACGACCTGAATAAGCAGATGAGCCATATCAAGGAACAGCTAAAAGTTCTTGGCTGATCGAATCGTGTAGGGGACGCTAAAGCGTCCTCTTTTTCGAAGCGCGGGCGGCTGAAGCCGCCCCTACGATAGCGCGTGCCGCCCGTGCGCGCTTTACGATTGGATCTCAAGCACGGTCAAAGAGTGACAGCTGCGCCGCTTTAGCCACTGGTTTTATCTCGTCTTCCTCTTCACCCGTAAACGGACGGGAGCAAGACTCATCGTCCGTCTTGGTTGAATTGACCAGTTTTGACACTCGGAAATATTCCATCTCGCCAGATGGATAAGGATTGAGCATTG
>PSRH01000228.1 GCA_003175915.1 Candidatus Melainabacteria bacterium
GGACCAGCGGCTGCGACAATGCCAAGCAATAGAGCAAACCCTGGTCGCAAAATCCTGTTTCTAAACGCACGCATACGCTTGATAACTCCTCTTGCAACGACGGCTGGGATCCTAACGCACTCCGCACCACGATTACAAGCTGGCTCAGGCTCTAACCAAATAACGCGTCTAGTATCACCATCAATGATGGCTACTACTAACCTAGAAGTACGGTCCTCGTGTCTATCTTTGCCGTTGACCGACTAATTGGTAGGTTACTTTGGCGCGAGGCTGAGGTAGACCCTGTTTCACGATGGAAACTCTTTCCAGGCCGCTAAACTGCGCTCCACCTTGACCTAAGCTCATAACTATAGCTTCCTGGGCAACGGTGTTGCCAATTGGGTGCTGATACCTGATAAAAGCGGTTGTGCCTTGCACCTTATCAACAACGAGCGGAGTTTGCACGCCTGTATTGGAGCCCAATGTATAGCCCGATTCAGGATTACCATTGATTGTCCAAATCTGGGTATTGCTCATGGCAAAGGCACGCTCTGCCCCCTCCTGAAATTCAGGCATTGCTTCAACCTTGGTTCGTTGCCCTTGAACGTTCCAGACTCCTAGAAAGGCAGGCGGTAAACTCACCGAAGCTTGCACTCCGCCATTAAGCACGGGTGGTTTGGCAGCAGCATGGGGCTGCTGTGGCGGCGGCGGGGCTGTGTGCGGCTGGGTATGAATGGCTCTGCCCCTTATGGGTTGAGTGGGCTGTACCATTTGAGGAGCCGGATATTCGTACCCGGACTCGCCTTGTGTATAGTTCTTTTGCTCGACATTGAGTCTAAATGGTTCATCAGCGAAAACTTGAGCGCCAGGCAAAACGATCAGGGCGAGCAATATGGAAAGCGGAAAAGCCAACAAGGACCAAGGGCTTCTCGAATTCATGTTTACTACCTCATAGACCGTGGACTTTTCAACCCTTAGCGAATTGTAACCCACGGGCGCCTCAAAGGGGCATTCGGACGATGCTACAGCGGCACCTTTTTATCTGGTCGGGTGATTAGATTTACTGGACGGAGCGGCGGCGCTCTTTTTTGCCACAGGAGCGGGTCCGGTTGGGAAAACCATTATGTGCTCTTGCTGTTGACTGGCCGCTGAAATAGCGCCTGCACCATCAGCCGTATCCGGGGAAAAGCCAAGTTCTTTAAGATGACGGTAGGCAGCCTGGCCCACGGCACCCTTGGGATCAGCAATGACAATATCGACAAGCGGGGCTAGCGCCTCTGGCGTTCGATTCAGCTTGATCAACAATTCGGCTTTGAGCAAAACGGTCTCGTTCTTCAATTGATAAAAACGTTGAGCCGCACTTCTTTCTGCTTGAGCCATCGCTTTGGTGGAGTCCTGGCGGGAGAAGGCGTTAGCCATCTTATTGTGAGCATCTGTAAGGTCGCCAAGCCATTCACACAAATTGTTTACCCTTCCCTGGAGATCTTGTGGTCGATTGACGAGCATCAATGTTTTCAATTCATCGATTCTAGCTTTGGCATCTTCCTGGGTGATCGGCAGAAATTGATAAAGGCTTTTCACTCCCGCTTGATTGGCTGCTTGTCCAGTTTTCCCCCAGGTAGCGTCGCCAGTCGTTTGATAAACGGAGGTAGCTCCAGGTAGAGGGATCTCATTACCTGGACCTTGCCCGAAAGCGGCAGAGGTGGAGTTCCAAAAGACAAGACAAAAGCCAAAGACGAGAACGGAAAGGCCTAAGTTAACAGTTGCTTTTATGGTCATCGGGAAAATCAATCTACCAATGTGAAAGCGCGTTCTTATCAAAGCTAATTTCCTCTTACAAGATGCAAATTCTAGCAAATTAGGAGCCTGCATGCGTGCTAGCATCTGGCAGCAAACCAACGGGTTGATCTGTGAAATACCAAATCTTTTACTCCAAAACCAGTCAGGTCCTAATTAGAGCCACCCAGGAACCCGACCGTCAAATGAAAAAAAGCCTTGGTGTTCTCGATCTCATCGGGCTGGGCATAGGTGCCACCATCGGTTCCGGGATTTTTGCATTGACAGGAACGGCGGCGGGCGGTCAAGCAGTTGCCGAGCAAAGTTGGTTGACAACACCCCTGATCAACTATATGTTCGGGTGGTCCCTCGGCCGCGAAGCGGCTGGGCCTGCCGTGGTCATCTCGTTTTTAATTGCTGCTATTGCCTGCGGTTTTGCTGCTCTATCGTATGCCGAACTGGCTTCGATGATCCCGGTTTCCGGCTCGGCATATACCTTCGCTTACGCCACCCTCGGACAGCTCGTTGCCTGGATCATTGGTTGGGACCTTATTCTCGAATATGCCATCGGGAACGTCGCCGTAGCTGTCAGTTGGTCGGACTATTTTTTGCAGTTTGTCCGCAGTGGTTTGGGCTTGCGATTGCCCCTCTGGCTAACAACGGACACTGGTACGGCCCTGACGCGCCTGGCAGCTTCAAATCATACTGCCCAGGTGCTTTATTCGAGTTTGGATCTGCCGCAATTATTCGGTCATGCCTTCGCTATTAATTTGCCGGCGTTGTTGATCGTCGCCTTGATCACATTTTTTCTCGTGGTTGGAGCAAAAGAGAGTGCCATCTTCAACGGCATTGCCGTAGCCATAAAACTCGTTGTCATTATTTTCTTCATTGGCTTTGGCGCAGGCTATGTCAAGCCAGAGAATTGGATTCCTTTTGCTCCCAACGGCTGGGGCGGTATCATGGGCGGTGCGGCAATTGTCTTTTTCAGTTTCATAGGTTTTGATGCGATCAGCTCAATAGCGGAAGAAACAAAAAATCCCCAGCGCGACCTTCCCATTGGCATGATAGGCACGTTGATCATCTGCACATGCTTATACGCAGCTGTCTGCCTGATACTAACTGGCATCTTGCCTTACAAGAACTATGTCAACGACGCCGCCCCGGTTGCAACGGCGTTAGCTTCAATCGGACACCCGTGGGCGCAAGCCTTAGTCAGCGCCGGGGCGCTGGCAGGTATGACTTCGGTTCTACTCGTATTTCAATTAGGCCAACCGCGAATCTTCATGGCTATGGCCAGAGACAAATTATTGCCGGCGTTTTTCGCCCGACTGCACCCTAGATTCAAGACGCCTTTCCTGCCAACTATACTTACCGGAGTACTCGTCGGCGTCTCTGCTCTCTTGATCGATATTGGACAAGCAGCCGAGCTAACCAACATCGGCACCCTTACAGCTTTCATCATCGTCTGCGCCGGCGTGATTGTCTTGAGAAAGAAAGACCCTCATGAGAAGCGAGCATTTCGCTGTCCCATGGTCCCTCTCGTCCCTTTGCTGGGTATTTTCTCTTGTTTTGTATTGATGCTTAGTCTGCCGCTGATCACCTGGTTGCGCTTCTTCGTCTGGATGGCCGTTGGATTGACGATCTATTGGTTTTACGCCGCACCCAAAGCACACAGATTTCTTTTGAGTGAAAGTGCTAATGAATGATAGTCTCTCAAGATCTAGACCCAGCTGCCCGACGCTTATGATTGTTTGGTGACTTGCTTGCTTGCAAATTCTTTTTCGCGGCTGGCTTTACCCTGTCATTGAGCGCCTTCTTCTCGCTCTCAAGTTCGGCCACGCTGCTCTTGAATTGCTCCAGGTCTTTTTGAGCTTCTTCAGCCTCCTTTGCGGCTGCTTCGCACTCATGCCTGCTGACGACACCCTCGGTATAGAGCGAGGCGAATCGCTCTGACCTATCCTTCATGTCCTTTGCTTTTGCAGTTTTGTCGTCGAGCTCACTTTTGGCGTCAACGAATTGCTTTTCCACATCCTTCAATCTTTGCAAGGCCATTTCCTTAGTCATGAATTCGGGCTGAAAAATCCCACCAATACCACTGCCCGGATTGATCAAATAGGAAGGCTGAAAGGCCGGGGGAGGCGGAATAAGCCCTCCACTTTCGTTTGAGTGAGACTTAGCCGAATGAGAATGATTCTTTTTGGATTCGGAAGTTGAGGAATTAGCATCAGTTGCAACAGTTTTCTTATCCCCCGCCTGCTTACCGCCAGTGCTTTTATCAGATGGTTTTACTGCCTCAGACTTTTTGTCGGTTGCTCCACTCTTCTTATCCACCTCTGGTTTGGCAACAGCGCTTTTGGCAGATTGTTTTTCAGCCTCAGTCTTCTTGTCAGTTGTGCCATTTTTCTTATCCATCTCTAGTTTGGCAGCCGTGCTTTTAGCTGGTGGTTTTCCTTCCTCAGCCTTCTTGTCGCTCACGGCGTTTTTCTTTTCCGTCTCTGACTTGACGGCAGCATCTTTAGCAGACGGTTTAGGTACGGGGGTCTTTTCCGAGGAGTCCTTTTCGCTTTTCAAGAGCGGCTTGCGAGCAGGGGCGATTTGCTCCTTTTCTGAAAGCGCCAAATTCGGTCCGGCAAGCTGGCCGGAAATGATAAGCGCCAGCGCTCCAGTTCGAAATAATCCCGAAAACTTCATCAATCTAGTACTCCAAGGGTATCCTAACACTTAGGCACATGCCCTTCCTTGCTACGGCGTTCTAAGGTATTCTCCACTAATGAGTTCTCAAAGAAGCTTAAGCATTTTGTTCCTGGGCGACGTAATTGGCAAGCCCGGACGCAATGTAGTTAAAAGATACGTGACGGAAAATGCTGGCGACCTCGACCTGGTGATAGCCAATGTTGAGAACGCTGCCCACGGTTTTGGCACAACCCAGGGCAACGTACAAGAATTGAAAGAGGCTGGTGTGAAAGCCTTCACGGGCGGCAATCATACCTTCGACCGTAAAGAAATATTGGAATTTATCAACCAGGAAAAGACACTCGTGCGCCCGGCTAACTATCCCACTGGCACTCCCGGTCAAGGTACATGCGTGATCGAAGTCGCCGGCACTAAAGTGGCTCTGCTCAATCTTATTGGCAGAGTTTTTATGGAACCTTTGTCTTCACCATTTTTGGTGGCAGACGAATTATTGCCAAAATTGCTGGAAGAAACCGGTCTGATAATCGTCGACTTCCACGCTGAAGCGACGGCCGAAAAGGTTGCTATGGGCTGGTACTTGGATGGCCGCGTTTCGGCAGTTCTAGGTACCCATACTCACATTCAAACTGCAGACGAACGCGTGCTTCCGAACGGCACTGCCTATATAACCGATGTCGGCTGCTGCGGCCCCTATAATGGAGTGATCGGCATGGACAAAGCCGGGGTATTTCGTCGCCTGGTAGAGCAGATGCCCACCCGCTTTGAAGTCGCCGAAGGTCCAGCCATGCTCAACGGTGTCCGTCTAGAAATCGATACCGCCTCCGGTAAAGCCTTATCAATCGAACGGGTCAGGTTCCTGGAGCCAGAGTCGCAGTAGCGCACCACCGCTAAGCGCGCGCGGCGAGGAGCCGTGCCGAGCGAAGCGTCGACCGCGCGCGGAGGAGGCGCCGACGCAGCGCTTATTTATTGGTTACACGATTTGAAGTCGCTGGCTTTGAGAGAATGCACCCAGCGAGCCCATTTCTGCTGTTCGTAACTTAAGCAGTATTCATACAAACTTTTAAGCAATCGCCGGCCACTGGCGGAATTCCCCGTGAAGACATAGGTCGGCTTAGCGCGGCCACCACCGCCACCCTCCAACAGCAAGGAAGTGCTTTTCTTGGCTCCCTTAGCTAGGGACAGACGGATTTCGCAATGAAGAACCCGGTCCACCACGCTTTCCGGAGGAGTGCTCAAGCGTTCCCAAAGCCAACGCGCCAATATATCCGTGGCGGGGGTCTTGTCATCCGCCGCTTGCAGGTATTCAGCGAAAGCTTCGAGAATCAAGGTATTTTTGACACCCTTCCATCAACGTAAAGTAAACTCAATTGCGACTATATCACAGGTATACAAGAGGTTTTCGGCCGTTTTTTTAAATCTCGCCTGCACAGCAGATAATTAAAGTTGAATGCGAGGCAAAGCGAGGCGCAGCGCGGCGGGAAGCCGTGCTAAGCGGAGCGTCCGCTAGGCGCGCAAGCGGCAAGGCCTGGCAGCCGATGGCTGGTTGATATGAAGCAAAGCAAAGCCAAGCACGGCCAGGAGCCGTGCGGAGCGAGGCGTCTGATACTCGCTGAGGACGTGCCGAGCTGCGGAAGCGATTAATTAAAGTTTTGGAAACGAGCATTAGCTTTCGGTTGAGAAGGTATAATGTTGTCACTTGAGGGCATTTTGGCTCAAGACAGTTTTTAGACTCAGTTTCTATAGCTCATCCCCAAGTAAGCGATGCCAATCAGGCTGACGGGGAAACCACCCTCAAAGTAGCTAGGCGCTGTGCTTCAGCATTGCCGAAAGCATAGTCGCATGAAACAACAGTGAAAATCGAAACGAAACTTTTTTGTTTATTGAAGACGGAGAATAATCATTGCAATGTCGGAGAATTTGGTCCTTTCGGGCTGCAGGCCGGATAAAAGCCGCATCTGAGGGCCAGATCAATCATTTGGTTTTTGGTATAGCGTTCGCGCCCATGTTGAACTTGTTTGAGCTCAACAGCTGACAGTGGCGCTTTTGAATAGGGTTTGAAGAGGATTTTATGAAGAAATCACTGGTAATAGCAGAACAAGACAATATCGGCGCCATTTTAGAGAATGAGCGCGTTGTCGAGTTCTTCGTCAACCGCGGCGAGCTTTTGTTAGGCGATATCTACACCGCCTCGGTTGAAAATATCTTGCCCGGCATCGACGCCGCCTTTGTCAATCTGGGCAAGGACAAGATGGGCTTCTTGCACGCCAACGACGTACCCGGGCAAGGTCCACTCAAAGAAAGACTGGTACCGAAACAAAAGCTTTTGGTCCAAATTACGAAAGAGCCAACCGGTCACAAGGGTCCTCGTGTATCGACGGCGATCAGCCTGCCCGGTCGCTTCCTGGTACTCGTTCCAGAGGAACGGGGCGTTTCTATTTCGCGCCGCATCAGTGAAGCTCGCGAACGAGCCCGATTGAAATCGGTGGTCAACTTGATGAAGCCCCCCGGCGTCGGCTTGATCATCCGCACCGAGGCTAAGGGCCAGGGAGAAAACGAGCTATTCGAGGATTTTGAGCAGCTCTGGGACCGCTGGCAGACGGTGGTATCGGATGGCGAGGCTTCGATCGGACCAACACTCATCTATCGCGATCAAGATCTGCTCTACAGAGTAATCAGAGATGCCTATTCTCACGACGTGGTTGAAATCATCGTCGACTCTCCAGACGGCCAGAAAAGGGCCCAGGAGTATCTGTCAGGCTGGGCCGGCAGACAGACCCGGATTTCCTACCACCAGGGCGAGGAAAGCCTTTTAGTTGCCAAAGGAATTGACAAGGAGATCGAAGCGGCCCTCTCAGATCGAGTCGAGCTTCCCAGTGGTGGTCATCTCAACATCCAACCAACAGAAGCGCTTACAGTCATCGACGTCAACTCAGGCAAATTCACAAGCTCCCGCACCCAAGCCGAAACCGTGCGGCGCACCAACCTTGAGGCAGCTCAAGAAATCTCGCGGCAATTGCGCCTGCGCAATATTGGTGGCATGGTGATCGTCGATTTTATCGACATGGATAGTCGCAAAGACCAACAACAGGTTCTGGAAGTGTTTCAACGCACTCTCGAGGAGGATCGGGCTAAACCTCAGGTGGGACAACTTTCCGACCTTGGTCTGGTCGAGCTAACGCGACGGCGCCAGGGACAGAGCTTAAGAGAACTTTTCACGATCGCCTGCCAATCCTGCTCCGGACTGGGTGTGGTACCTACTCTAGAGCTTGGCCCGGCCGAACACCGCCGGGTTATCACTTTCAAGAGCAGGGAGGAAGAAGCGCTGGGAAAGGGACGAAATCTCGCCCGCAAAGGCGCCAAACAGCAGGCGGCCGTTTTGCGAGCTGCCACCGCTATTAATGGCAGAATCGTTCCGACCGTGGAAGATGCTCCGGAATTCGACGAGGCGATGGCCCCAATTCCTGAACATATCCTTGAACAAATGCCGGATGAGTTATTGAATGGCACAGCCGCAACTGGCAAGCGTGCCGGCGTCTTCGATGACCAGGCCAATGGCGAAAGCGATACTGAACAGGCCGAGCACGAAGAGGAGCTGAGTTTCGAGCCCGCCTCCCAGGCATTCGCGCGCCAAAACTATCACCAGGAAAAGAGCTTTACTGAACCGCCCGAATCGAACAAATTCGAAGACCTGGCAGAAAGCGTCTTACAAATAGACGAAGAACTACGGGAATTCGATTCTACTCGAACGAGCGGTGCTGAACCAGTTCAGAGGGTGAGAGAGGCCGATTTTACTGAGGCTGGCAACGCGGACCTGGAGGCGCCAACATCCCAGTCAGTGGCTTCGCAACCAACCTGGGAAATGGAGCAGAAGAGCCCTTTTGAAACGGAAATCGATCCGGTGACGGGAATTTACCGGCTCAAGAATAAAGTTCACTCTCTCGATGTGGCAGAGACAAAAGAAGAATCGCAACCGGTCAATTTTGATGAGACGGACAGCGAAGGAGAATCCGAACAGTCTGGAGCAACCGAAGCGGCCAGCAACCAGCCGACCTGGCATTCAGATTCTCCTGATCATACCGAGAGCACTGCCGACGATGCGAACGTCGCCACGGAGCAAGAGAATGTCATCGTCCTTCCCGCTAGCCAAGAGCCGGAAAACAACGACTCTAACTATCAACAGCTCAAACTTTCATCGGTAAACGATCAGGGCGAAGAGCAAAAGGACTAGAGAGAACTCGTCAGCTAAAGTCTACTGGGAACGCCATCAGAAACCGATTTAGATTTCGGGTTTCTTGTTGCGCGCCATGCTTATGCTGAAGCCGAATCTCACCGCCGACGATGTCAATTCCGGTGGCAGTATGCTGGCCTCAACGTTAGCCTGGGCATCGTTACGCAAGAGCCTGTAAACAAAGTTCTTGTCTTGCGTGAACATCTGGTCAGCGACATAGAACGCACCAGCGAATTGCCCTTTGTATATATAGGCAAAACAGTTTGAATTGGTAGCTGGCAAGGAAACGATAAGACAGGCTGTTTGCCCCTTACTTTCCAGCCATTCACAGATGTAATCGAAGTAGGGGCGTGCTTCGTAATCGTCGGTGCGTTTGACAGGATAGCCCATAAAGATAGCCGACATCGCCAAGGTGAGGCTCTCGGGCAGGTCGTATATCGATACTCTCGTTTCCGGCAAGGTCAAATCACTCAGCATCATCTGCAGGGATTGTTCGGTCGCCGGCGGCTCTGGACTTTTCAGTGATGTATAAGCGCAACCGACTGCTCTACCTCGATAAAGCAGCATAGCTGATCGGGAAGGAACCTCTTCGGACATGGCCTTGACGGAGCAAGTTCTCATACCGCCTTCCAAGTCAGTTATTAGCCATTCCAGGTCATAGTCAGCAATCTTGAAGGTATTCATGCTTTCGGCATGGATTGGCGGCAGAATCATGTCGACAGCGCGCTTCAGACCAAATTTCCTGGAGGGAGCCTGCTGAGCCCATACGCGAAAGGCAGCCTCTTCCTCGAACTGCTGCGGCCCTGCGATTAGGGCTCGTTGCTCGCCACTGCGCGCCTGAGCTTCATAGTTGGCATTGGTGCCGGGTTGGGTCAAGCCGCCTTGAGTGCCGTCCAATTCGGCAAGATGTTCCTCCCAGCGTATGGACTGCACGGGTTTGCTTACCCCAGAACTGGAGAAGCGAGCCGAGAGAAGAATGCGATTGTTGTGAACACAAACAAACTGGGCAAGAATCTGCTCGCCAACCTTGAGGGGCACTGGCGTAGGAAGAAATCCAGGTAGATTGTCTTTCGGATTGTCTTTCTCGATGGTTACTGCATAGCCGCCTGGTTCTGCAATTACAACCCTACATACAACGTTTTGACCTGCTTTATATCCCGACAATTTCCAGGGATTTAACGGTCTACTCATCAGAACGACCTTGCTTTTCCTTCTCGCAGATTATTTCGTGCAGTTGACGATATTCCGAACTATTGCTGGCTTGCCCCTCTGCTAAAGCAAGATTACACCATATCTCTGTACCACATTTATGGGGTAATTCTCACTGAGTGGGGGGTTCCGGCCTTCTTTTCCGACCGAAAGCCTATAGCCGGGTTAGCCCTGTCAAGGCCATTCTCACAGCTTGGCCGCCTACTGAGACAAAGAAAAGCAAGATTATCTAGATTTCAATTTGCCAGGCCGCCCTTCAGCTGTTGCAACGTTAGTCTCCTTGCGGTTTTTCCGGCATTGAGGGCAAAGACCAAATATCTTAAACTGAGCGTCAATAACTTCAAAACCATGTCTGGCTCCGATTTTTTGCCCTGCTTCTTCCAGGAAGTGATCTTCAAACTCCAAGGTAGCATTGCAGCCGATACAAATTATGTGCTGGTGAGGTAAGGTTTCTTGCTTCAGTTCGTAGTGCTTATGCCCCTCGGCAAAATCCAATTCGCGCAGGAGCCCTAAAGAAGACAATAGTTTGAGGGTTCGATAGGCGGTTGCCAGGCTAACATTCGATCCTCTTTCAATCAGCTTGCCGTGCAGCTCTTCAGCGGAGAGATGCAGCCCGTGTGGCTGTTCTCTGAATATCTGCAAAATGGTTTCCCGCTGGGCAGTAATTCTGTGGCCGCGCTTCCTCAAGCTGTCAAAGACAGGATCACCTGCATTATCTTGCAGGTGTTCGCCCCCAACATTATCAGAAGCAATCTCGGACAAATCACACCAGGGAAAACTTGGATCGATAAAAAGCTACCGGCAGATATTATAAGCGGTAAGTGTAAAGCCAGCCCGGGCGGCGTCTCCTCAGCGTTCCGCTTGCGCCGAACTGGAAAGCAGCGACAACTTAGACTGGAGTGGTCGGGAAGCCCTTTCTCCTTTTAGACATTTTTGCAAAAACTGACCCGTATAAGACTGCTTGACCTTGGCCACAGCCTCCGGCGGTCCCTGAGCGACGATCGTGCCACCGGCGTCACCACCTTCCGGCCCGAGATCAATAATCCAGTCGGCTTGCTTGATCACATCAAGATTGTGCTCAATGATGAGCACCGTGTTGCCTGAATCAACCAGCTTATTGAGGACGTGCAGAAGCTTGTCCACGTCTGCAAATGACAGGCCTGTAGTGGGCTCATCCAAAATGTAGAAGGTCTTACCGGTGGCTCGCCGGGAAAGCTGCTCCGCCAATTTAACGCGCTGCGCCTCGCCACCCGACAAAGTCGTGGCCGGTTGTCCCAACTTGATGTAATCAAGCCCCACTTCCATCATAGTTTCCAGCTTGCTAACGGCCTTGGGAATATTGGCGAAGAAAGCGAGCGCCTCTTCGACTGTCATCTCAAGGACATCAGCTATCGATTTACCTTTAAACTTGACCTCCAGGGTCTCCCGATTGTATCTGGCACCCTGGCAAACGTCGCAGTGCACGAACACAGAAGGAAGAAAGTTCATTTCAATCTCGTTCATACCTTCGCCATGGCAGGCTTCGCAACGACCGCCTTTGACATTGAACGAGAAGCGACCGGGCTGATATCCACGCGCCTTCGCCTCGTTGGTCATGGAAAAGACTTCGCGAATGACATCGAAGAGACCGGTGTAGGTCGCCGGATTTGATCGAGGTGTGCGACCAATCGGTGACTGGTCGATACAAATAACCTTGTCCAGTGCCTCCACACCCTCGACAACTTCCAGCCCTTTAGGATGGGCGACGCTACCGTTCAATTTATGGCGCAAATACTGATATAGCAGATCATTGACTAAGGAGGATTTCCCCGAACCGCTTACCCCGGTGACAACGATGAACTGATTTAGCTCAAACTCTGTCGAGATATTCTTGAGGTTATTCAGTTTGGCACCAATTATTTTCAGGAAAAGACCGTTGCCATTTCGCCTGAAATCGGGCGTACTGATGCTCTTGCGTCCAGATAGATATGCGCCTGTGGAAGACTGAGAGGCGCTTGTGATCGCCGGCAAATGCCCCTGCGCCACGACGTAACCGCCGTGTACGCCTGCACCTGGCCCAATGTCGATAAGCCAATCGGCCTGGCGAATTGTTTCCTCGTCATGCTCTACAACTAAAAGCGTATTGCCCAGGTCACGCAGCCGCTTCAAGGTGGCGATCAAACGATTGTTATCGCGCTGATGCAGCCCTACGGATGGCTCGTCCAGGACATAGAGCACGCCGGACAGGCCAGAACCAATTTGGGTGGCCAAGCGAATGCGCTGCGCCTCTCCTCCTGAAAGAGTATTGGCCTGTCGATCCAGAGCGAGATAATCCAAGCCGACATCAATAAGAAACTTCAAGCGAGAAGATATCTCTATTAGAACTTGATGGGCAATGGTTTTTTGCCGTTCGTTGAACTTGGCAGGCAAATCAGCAAAGAATTTCATAGCGTCTGAAACTGCCAGAGCACTGAGTTGGGCAATAGAGAGACTACCAATTTTTATCGCCAGGCTCTCCGGCTTAAGGCGAGTGCCGTTGCAGACTGTGCAGGGCAGTTGGGTCATGTAATTCTCAATGTCTTGCCGCACCCGCTCCGATTGCGATTCGTCATATCGGCGCTTGAGGTTGCTAACCACACCCTCGTAGACTTTCTTGTACTCCCAAAATTCCCTGCCATCAAAGGAGTCATGAGCCAGCTTGATTTTGTCGGTGCCAGATCCGTAGAGGACAACCCCTTGCTGCGCTTTCGTCAGCTTGTTAAAGGGCGTGTCCGGGCTGAATTTGTAATGTTTCGCTACGGAAGCTAGGATCTGCAGGTAGTAGGGATTGCCTGTCTTGGCCCATGGATAGATCGCTCCTTCATTGAGGCTCTTTTTAGGGTCGGGAACGACAAGGCTTGGATCGACTTCGAAAGTGCAGCCCAATCCATGGCAGTCCGGGCAGGCGCCATAAGGGCTATTGAAGCTGAATATTCTCGGTGAGATTTCAGCGAAACTGACATTGCAATTGCCGCAGGCAAAGTGCTCTGAAAAAAGCATTTCTCGACGCTTCGTCTCGGCTGCCGCCTCTGCGTCGAGGCCTTCAGAGGCGTTGTCACCAAGCACATCTACCAGAACGTTGGATTTGCCCCATTTCAATCCGAGCGAAAGACTGTCGGCAAGCCGTGATTGCATATTAGGTTTGACAATAAGACGATCGACGACCAGTTCAATCGTGTGTTTTTTGTTCTTCTCCAGTTCTATATCGTCCTCGAGAGCGACAACCTGACCGTCCACTCTTACTCGAACAAAACCTTCTTTGCGCAGTTCCTGGAAGAGAGCCTGATATTCTCCTTTGCGGCCAGAAATCAGCGGTGCCATTATTTGAATCTTCGTACCTTCTTTCAAGGCCAGCACTTGATCGACAATCTGATCGATCGTCTGTGGATTGATCAATCTGTCGCAAATAGGGCAGTGCGGTGTCCCCACCCGGGCATAGAGTAAGCGAAGATAATCATAAATCTCAGTGACCGTGCCAACAGTAGACCGTGGATTGTGACTGGTGGATTTTTGATCGATCGAGATCGCCGGACTGAGCCCATCAATCCCGTCGACATCGGGCTTGTCCAGCTGCCCAAGAAATTGACGCGCATAGGCAGAAAGCGATTCGACATATCGCCTTTGTCCCTCGGCAAAGATCGTGTCGAAGGCAAGCGATGACTTGCCCGATCCGCTCACCCCCGTGATTACCACGAGCTTGTTGCGTGGAATGGAAATACTAATATTCTTAAGATTGTGCTGGCGAGCACCTCTTACGTCTATAGTCTCTTGAGACATTGGTAATTCGTGCCGATCTCCGCTTACCACTAGATCTACTACACCTACTTTAGTGCAAGCGCTCAATAGAGAAATTGCTTGGGCGCTCTTAAATAATAGCTAGAAACCCTGGCGCGCGCGTTAGAACATCCCTTTTCGTCGCTTCAATTAAGCAAGCCTTAACAAGCAACCCTTGCCACTTGAAGTAGTTGAATCCGGTCAATGGCGCGATATTATTAGGGACACTCTCCTATGAAAACATTCCACGACAGCACATACGGCATAATTGGAGGAAAGCCAGAGGTTTCTAAGGAAGCTCTGGCTTTGCTAGACGCCCTCGACAAGAAATGTGGTGGTCGCCTGCCGCCCTCTCTTAGAGAATGGTATAGCCTGGATGGCGCTGTGGAAATTCTTGCAAAGAGGACAAGCGATCATCCGATCGCCCTAAGCGATCTAGGAAAAGATAGCTGGTACGTTGGTGGCACTCGCGATTTTGTTGCCGAGAAATATTTGGTGATCATGTCGGAAAACCAAGGTGTTTGTCACTGGGCGATAGAGTTGAACGGACAGGATGATCCACCAGTTGTAGTGGAGGTTGATTCGTTACCAAAAGTTGAATGGCTACCATTTGCAGACACATTTTCGGCGTTCCTTGAAACAATGGTCTCAGACTGGAATTATGCCATTGTCTTATGCGCTCAGGACATTCCACTTGCCGATCGTGAATTGGATTTTCTGCGTCAGCAATTCACTGAGGGCCACATGACACACAATTGGCCAGCTAAAACAACTTATCGCTTCAGACAAGACGACCAATGCATCATTATTTGGGACGGCGAAGAACAAGCCGACTGGTTCCTAGAGAGCAATTCCCCTGAAAATCTTCGCGAACTCGTTAACAAGATGTGGCAATGCGGTTCTTTGGCCGAGTC